>JAKMCZ010000279.1 GCA_022428185.1 Alphaproteobacteria bacterium
TTCGGCACTTCAGTAATCGGCTTATGTGGATTATACGGGTGCGCCGCAACGCCCATATGGTCAAAGAATTGCTCATCGCCAATTAAGTCCTGATAATCATCAGGCAGGGTTTCACCGCTCAGTGCAAAACTGTCGCGTGGATGATTGAGCTGCGCCACCGGATTGTCGAAATGAACATGCATATCGTGCAGCACATCGCGCGTTCGGCGGTTTTCATGATTGGGCAGTCCCCGCTTATGGTGATGCGGTTTCGGTTTCAGCGGGAAGAAATTCATATGACCAATGGAATAAGGCGCGCGCTCGGTTCGTTGGGTGCTGGTCACTTCCGAGCCGGTGATGGCAATCATGTGCCCGCTCAGTCCCATTTGTTGGATAATCGGATTGAAATCAAACACCGTATCGTGCTCGGCAGCGACCATTATCTCCCCATGCTCGGCGACAAAAGTTCGAACCCGCTTAATCGGCGCAAACGCATTATCCAAGCTCGGCGCCGAGTGGACGTGCATGTCAGCCGCCATATGCGCCTCGGTCACCACAGCGCGTTTGGGCGGTGCAATATCAAGCGTCCGGTCGGTGGCATCGGCAATTTCTAATGCGATTTGGCTCACCTCATATTCCGGCCCCCGCGTCGCATAAACCTGATACGCGCCTTTGGGTAAGAAAACATGGCGCAGGTCATCTGCCGCACCGGTCAGGTGGACATCTGACACCGCATATTCCTCAATCAGTCCGTCCTCGCCGGAAACCGTGTAGCCGGTAAGGTCATTCTCAAAATGCGGATTGGGCGTCCCGCCCATGCCGCGAAAAGCCAGTCGCATGGCGTGACCGCGCGGCAGTGAGATGCGCGCAACTTTCGGTAGACTGATGGCCGGGAGGCGCGCGCCCTTTTCGGTAACGGTTACCTTTTGCAGCACCGGTTTGGCAGCGGTCGATAAAACCCGCAAACGATAGTTGCCCGCCGGCACGCGCGCCGCAAATTGCCCATTGGCATCGGGTGTCACTTGAGTGAATGGCGCGCCGTCAGAACGGTCAATGTGCACCCGCGCCGTGCGCCCGTCTAAATCGACAGAACCGCTTAACAAAGGCGCGTCGGCAAAAATCATATCGGTAATCGCGCTGACATCGGCACTGGCGGCAACGATGATTTCCTCTTCAATCCTTATCTCGTCGCCTTCATCAAGCCCCATGAAAGGCACTTGCAGCAATTGCACCAAACCCAGATTGCTGCCATCGCCAATGGTGAACGGCGATGTGAGGGTTAAAAATGCCAAAGCGCTGTTATCTGAAAGCGCAAATGCCGGCAGCTTGGCAGTCTCACCATCGGCGCTTATCCGGGTTGCAGAAATTTGGCGCATGGCATAGCTCGCCGGATGCGGTAAATCATGCGGCGACAACATCATAACCGTATCAACCGGTCGCGCGGCTTGCGTGTAGGACATGATACCGCGCCCGACAAATTGTTCTTGTTGAAATCCATTGCTTTGCGAAAGTGTGCGCGTGTTCATCAAAAAGGTTTTCATCGACTCGAAATTCAAAGTGGCAGTCGCCAATATGCCTGTGTCAGCCGCGTCCTCATCGCTGCGCCAAATGCGTTTTGATACACTCAGCCGTGCCCGATTTTTTTCAGTCAACGTGTAACGGGTTTCGACCATTAGCCCGCGATAGCCCCCCAATGTGGTGATGCTTGCAGAGGTTGCGCCCGTTTCCGCGCCCACATCAATCATGCCGACAGGCTTGGCAAGGCTGCCATCAAGCAGGTCTTGCTGCGAGACGAATTGGTCATCGTCACGTCCACAAAAGCCGATATCCCTTAACGTTCCGCCACGCGATGAAAAATCGCCCTCATTATCCAGCCCCGCAATGATGACGCATAGCGTCCCATTACTGAGCGCCCAATCACCAATGCCGCCGGTGGCGTCGAGCCCGTTTTGCACATGGGTCGCGGCATTGGCAGCGGTAATTTTTTCAGCCTTTGGCTCAGCCAACGCCGTTTGACTGGCAAGCAGGCTTGAGCAAAATGTCAAAAATATCGATCGAAAAATCCGCTGCATGTTTCCCCCTCTGATAAGCTGACAATCAAGTTATGCGCTAATTGCCAGCTTCTCGCTCTATTGCAGAAATAGAGAGACAAACTGTAATACCTTTGTTGCTTTTGTCTACTCTGGCCCACTTGACCAAAGTTTTAAGGTGCAGAAATCTTTTTATTCTGCGCCTAAAGCTAAATGCTTAAATCCAAGGCGTTGTAATCGTGAAGCGAAGCGCGAGCTTCTTCATTCCATTGATAGACAAGGCCCTGGTCGCGGAACGGTTTATAAACGAAGGGTGTTTCTGCGGGAAACCGTTGGCGACGTGCATCAATGCCGTAGCCAATAACTTCGGAGCGTTTGGCAATCAAATCTGCATCAAAGATTTGCACTTCGCTATGAGTGCCCGAGCCCTCAACATTCAAAACAGAACTGCGGCGGTGAAATCCGAAATTTACGGTAATTCTCGGCTCAAAACCGGTATTGGCAAAAGACCCATGCAGCAACTGTCGATTGCATATGATGACATCACCGGCATCACAAACAAGCGGCACAGTGCCTTCAATGCGCTCACTGCCCGACTGTGCAACCAATTTTGTGATATCAATTTTGCCTTGAGTGTGGCTGCCGGGCAAGACCCAAACGCCGTTCACCGCAGTACTGCCATAAACCTGCACCATAAAATTGAAACCATGAATGCCGCCATCAAACTCAGGATTATCCCAATGCGTTGACCCGTCTTGATGCCATGATACCGCAGCGCCGACACCCGGCTCCTTAATAAACAGGCTTTCGTTGAACGGCGCAAAATCTCCGCCATTTATCTCTTCAGCAACTTTCAATAATTGCGGATGCCCATAAACACGCAGGCATGTCTCTGAAAACTGCAATGAACCCAAAAGCAGAAACGGCGCAAACTCTGGCGCATCATCTGCCGCCGTCGGCTCGTAAAGTTTTACTTGATGGCGGCCATTGGCAAGTTTCGTGCCGCCAAGCGGGTCGCCAAGAGATTTTGACCAAAGCAAGGTGAGGGTTGAACAATCGGCACCAAGAGCGGGCGAACCATTTGCGGCGACCGGCGCGCCGGGGCTGACGGGAAAACGCCCCTTTAAATCATTAAGGTCAGCCTTAATGTCTTCAAGCTCATCCTCATTGATAACATCTGTGAAGATATAGAAACCGTATTTTTCATAGGCGGTAACAATGTGTTGCGACAATTGACCGTTATCCTCGAAAACAATTGGTCCGCGATTATCCATAGCCAAAGCTTTTCGCTGACCGTCGAGCAAGTATGCGCGCATCTCGTCGGATTCGTCACCGTAATGCGCCGCACATGCCTCGATAGACGCCGTAATATCTTGAACCATCATGCCCTCCATGGTTTCACAGTTTTTATTCTATATTAAATTTGTATATAAATTAAATCTACGAAACAAGGAATTTTTCGGCTATTTAAAAACGATGATTTCATCTCCAACCGCTCGCGGCATGAAAACGCGCACTGAAAACAAGCAGAAACGCAGAGAATTTATCCTTGCTTGCGCGGCCGATATCATTGCGAAGGACGGCGTTGATGCGCTGACCATTACACAACTGGCCGAACGCTCCAACGTTACGATACCCACCGTTCATAATTTGTTAGGCCGGCGCGCCGATATATTGGATACGCTGGTACGCGAAGCCATGAATGATGTCATGCGCGCAGCCACCGATTTCGATTCTTCCGACACGATCACCGCATTAGAAGATTTTATCGACGGACTCATCGGTCTTATCGCGACCAATGAACCTTATTATCGCGCCGCCTTTATTACAGGCGAGCGCATCAACTTTTTTGAGCATGCATCACCTGATGGCATCGTTGCCAATTCAAGAAATTATGCGAGGGAGATTTGTACCCTGGCGATTAAACAAGGAAAGCTGAAAGGTGAAATTGACGAAAAACAAATTGCATTGCGTTTGTTTTCATCGCAAAGGCTGGCGCGCCTCGACTGGATGCATGGATACATAGATCTCGAAACATACCGCAAACAGGTTTTGACAGGTATGTTCATCACACTTTGTGCTGACGCATCGGCTCACTTTAAAGAGCTATTGTTGAGCAAAATTAAATCGTTGGCTTAGGGGGCGCATGATTTACCTTTACCAAGTCGTCGATAGATAGGGTTAATAGCCGGTCGCTTCGCGAAATATCGCGGCAAACTGAACTAAACAGACAAAATACGAGAAAGTGAATAATGGTGAGCCCGAAACCACTCGAAATCCATTTTATCGTTTAATAACACAGCTTGCTTGTTTACCCTGTTTTATTCTCTGATCTATTTATTTTTTATGCTGCGCGGCGAACTTACCCTTAGCAAAAATCCAAGCCCGGCAAGCCATACAGCCACCAGAACATGGAAAATATGCCAGCTGACCGCCGGCGCCAAATAAGGAGATTGGCGAAACACCAAGACATTAAACAGCATGAGACCGGCAATCACGACCGCTTGCACTGTCGGGAGTTCTAATGTCGGAGCAGCGCGGCTGACCAACCAAATAAAACCCAATGACCAAAGCGCGAAGAACGGAACAATTAATCGTGGAAAAGCAATTGCCGCCGCCAGCCCTATAACGGCCATAGCCAGATAGCGATTTTGCCATGTCACCCAATCCACGCGGCGACCCAGCACATCATAGACCAGAAACATCATCGCCGCCGTGCCGCCCAGCGTTCCGGCAATGCGATGAATATCGGCTAGCCCTGCAATCAATGAGCCGTCGGGGTCAAAACCGAACCGCACCACGCCAATCGCCGCCGCTGCGGTGAACAGCAAAATGCCGAGCGCGGCGGCGCGATGGTCATTTTTAAAAAGGCGCCGAGCGGCCCAAATGCCCGCGACCACAATCAGCAATTCGGAAATGGCGTAATGCGACATAAAACGGGCCTACTCGGCAGGTGCGTGGGTCGGTTTTTCGTCAAACACACCTGCCGCGCGTTTGATGTCATGCGAGGTCAGCCTTGACCCGTCATGGCTCCAACCGGGCGGCGCGATGACATAGAGAAGACGCTGGGTCAGCGTCAGGCCGGGCCGCACAACATCTTTCATAATTCCCCAGTATTCATGAATGAAGATGCGGAACGGGTTGAAATGCTCAAAATCTTTTACCAAACCATAATTC
>JAKMCZ010000045.1 GCA_022428185.1 Alphaproteobacteria bacterium
GCAAGTGCCGCCATCGAGCACATCAATATTGGGCAGCATATCGGCAACATGCGCCGCGCTGGTCGGGCTCAAGCGCCCCGAAGGATTGGCGCTGGGCGCAACCACGGGAAAACCCAAATTGTGCAGCAGCTTTTGTGCCGTCTCATGCGCCGGAATACGCAGCGCAATCGTGTCGAGACCGCTTGATGCAAGCGGGTCGACCGGACAGTTTTCTTGTCGCGGCACAACCAGCGTTAGTGGGCCGGGCCAAAATGCCGCCGCCAGCTTTTCTGCCATATCATTGAATAGGCCGATGCGACGCGCCTGCGCGATATCGGCAATATGGCAAATCAGCGGATTAAATTGCGGCCGGGCTTTGGTGGCGTAAATGGAGGCGATAGCCGCGCCATTGGTCGCATCGCCGGCCAGCCCGTAAACCGTCTCGGTCGGCAGGGCGACCAACCCGCCCTGTTTCAACTTTTCGGCGCAAGCGGCAATGCCTTGTGCAGTGGCACTGTGAACGAGCATAGGCAATCTCCCTATTTGCTCTCGGCAATCTATGACATATGTTGTTACCAAGTGACGAGATTCGTGCCAAGTCTTACGACGTCCGGCATCGAGCAGTGAGGATATTGTGACACAAAAAGCAAAAGCGACCTCGCAGGCGCACGGCCTGCGTTATCCGTTTGATGAAAAGCCGCAGCTCGGCCAGCCGATTGAGGTGGCCGATGGCGTGTTTTGGGCGCGCATGGATCTGCCCTATACGCTCGACCATATCAATGTATGGATTTTGCGTGATGGCGATGGCTGGGTGATTGTCGACACATGCGTCGATATGGACAGCTCGCGCGCGCATTGGGAAAAGATTTTTGCCGATTTCATGGGTGGCAAGCCGGTGCATAAGGTGATTGTTACCCATATGCACCCCGACCATGTCGGGCTGGCAGGCTGGCTGGTCAAACGCTTCGATGCCGATTTCCACATGTCGCGCGCCGATTATCTGATGTGCCGCACAATGGCGGCGGATACCGGTAGAAAAGCCCCCGAAGAGGGCGTTGGCTTTTATCGCGCAGCGGGTTTTGACGATTATGCTCTTGATCGCTACCGCGAACGTTTTGGCGGCTTCGGCCAGCATATTCACCCGCTGCCGCAAGCCTATAATCGGGTTAAGCAAGACGATGAAATTGAAATTGACGGTCATATTTGGCGTATCGAAATCGGCTCGGGCCATGCGCCTGAACATGCCTGTCTATACTGCCCAGAAAAGGAAGTGCTGATTTCGGGTGACCAAGTCATTCCGCGTATTTCGTCCAATGTGTCGCTGTTTCCCACCGAGCCGATGGGCAATCCGTTACAAGACTGGATTGATAGCTGCGAAAGGCTGAGCCAGGTCATTCCCGATAATGTGCTGGTCTGTCCGGCGCATAATGAGCCGTTTTACGGCCTGCATGCGCGTTTGAAGGCGCTGATTGACGGGCATGAAAATTCATTGTCGCGTTTGCATGAGGTTTGTGAAGAACCGCGCCGCGCGATTGACGGAAAAGTTTTTTCAGTGCTGTTTAAACGGCGCGTCGGGCGCGAAGTGTTTTTTATGGCAGCAGGTGAAAGCTTGGCTCATCTTATGTGTCTGGTGCATCGCGGCGATTTGTCGATGAATTATGATGAAGATGGCGTATGTTATTATCAGCAGTCAGCGAAAGCCTGACAATCTGGCAAGGAGCGCGGCATGGCCGATAAAATTGAAATTGCCGAAGATATTTTGAAGCTCAGCTTTGAAGAGGCTTTGAGCGAATTAGAAAGCATTGTCGATCGTTTGGAGACCGGCGATGTGGCGCTTGAAGAGTCGATTGAAATTTATAAACGCGGCAGCCAATTGCGCGCCTATTGCCACGAAAAATTGAAATCGGCGCAGGCCAAAATCGAAAAAATTACCGGCGATGGCGGCACGGCGCCGCTTGATACTGACTAGCGGTCATGTCTGACTTCGAAACAGATCGTCGCCATGCCAATGTGCAGGTGGCGGCGCTTTTCGACGCGCTCTTGCAAGTGCCTGACGGGCCGGAAAACCGGCTGGTTGAAGCAATGCGCTACACCACATTGTCTGATGGTAAGGGCTTTCGCCCTTATCTTTGCTATGCCTCTGCGCAGTTGTTTAATGTCGATGAAGCACACGCCATTCGCGCCGCCGCTGCGGTTGAGGCGGTGCATTGCTATTCGCTGGTGCATGATGATTTGCCGTCAATGGATGACGATGATATGCGGCGCGGCAAGCCAAGCCTGCATGTCGCCTTTGACGAGGCGACGGCGATATTGGCGGGCGATGCGCTATTGACGCTGGCCTTTGATATTTTAAGCGATGAGGCGACACATAAGGAAGCCGGTAAACGCATCGACCTGATGGCTGCGCTGGCGCGCGCCGCCGGAATGCGCGGCATGGTGGGCGGTCAGATGATCGATTTGCAATCGCCGCAACTTGCGCTCGATGCGGGCGGATTGACCCGATTACAAAAAATGAAAACCGGCGCGCTTATCGGCTTTGCGGTCGAGGCGGGAGCGATTTTGGGTGCCGCCGATGAAGCTGAACGCCATGCGTTGACGGGCTATGCGCATGATATCGGGCTGGCCTTCCAAATCGCCGATGATGTGCTCGATGTCGATGCGGCGAGCAGCGATTTGGGTAAAACCGCCGGAAAAGATGCCGAAGACGGAAAAGTGACTTTTGCCTCGCTTTTGGGGCAGGAACGCGCCCGCGACCAAGCCGGATTATTGGTTGAGCAGGCGATTGCCCATCTCTCGATTTTCGGCGCGTCTGCCGACAGCCTGCGACAAGCTGCCGAGTTTGTGATTAATCGGCAAAACTGATAAGAAGCCCGGAGTAAAGGAGCCGAGATGGCTGACACGACAACACCGCTTTTGGATAAAATCGCCCGTCCCGCCGATTTGCGCGCGATGGATAAAAGCGATTTGCGCCAATTGACCGATGAATTACGCGCCGAAATGATTGACGCCGTGTCGGTAACTGGCGGCCATTTGGGTGCCGGGCTGGGCGTTGTCGAATTGACCGTGGCTTTGCATTATGTGTTTGAAACACCCGATGACCGCCTGATTTGGGACGTGGGTCATCAGGCCTATCCGCATAAAATTTTGACCGAGCGGCGCGACCGTATTCGCACATTGCGGCAGGGCGGTGGCTTGTCAGGTTTCACCAAACGCGCCGAAAGCAATTATGATCCGTTTGGCGCAGGCCATAGCTCGACGTCTATTTCTGCCGGTCTCGGCATGGCGGCGGCACGCGATTTGGCAGGCAAAAACAATAATGTTGTCGCGGTTATCGGTGATGGCGCGATGAGCGCGGGCATGGCCTTTGAAGCGATGAATAATGCCGGTGCTATGGATAGCCGCATGGTGGTGATTTTGAATGATAATGATATGTCGATTGCGCCGCCCGTCGGCGCGATGAGTGCCTATCTGGCGCGGATTTTATCCGGCAAAACCTATCGCTCTTTCCGTCGCCTGCTGAAAGATTTGAGCCGCCATTTGCCTGATAGTTTGCAGGAAAAAGCGCGGCAGATGGAAGAATATACGCGCGGTTTTATGACCGGCGGCACGCTGTTTGAGGAAATGGGCTTTTATTATGTCGGGCCGATTGACGGGCATAATCTCGACCATTTACTGCCGGTTCTGGAAAACGTCAAAAGCATGAAAAACGGGCCGGTGCTGGTGCATGTGGTGACCAAAAAAGGGCATGGCTATGCGCCTGCCGAAGCATCAGATGATAAATATCACGGTGTGTCGAAATTCAACGTCGTCACCGGCGAGCAAGTGAAAGCGCAACCGAGCGCACCAAGCTACACATCGGTTTTTGCCGAGGCGTTAATCGACGAGGCGTCGCGTGACGATAAGGTGGTCGCCATTACCGCAGCCATGCCATCGGGCACCGGATTGGATAAATTTGCCCAAGCCTATCCGGAGCGTTGCTTCGATGTCGGCATTGCGGAACAACACGCCGTAACTTTCGCCGCCGGTCTGGCAAGCGAGGGCTTTAAGCCATTCGCTGCGATTTACTCGACTTTTTTGCAACGCGCCTATGACCAAGTGGTGCATGACGTGGCGGTGCAAAACTTGCCCGTGCGCTTCGCCATTGACCGGGCCGGATTGGTCGGTGCTGACGGGCCGACCCATGCGGGCGCGTTTGACAATGCCTATCTCGGCACATTGCCCAATATGGTAATGATGGCGGCGGCTGACGAAACCGAATTGAAACATATGGTGGCGACGCAAGCCGCCTTTGACGCCCATCCCAGCGCCCTGCGCTATCCGCGCGGCGAGGGGGTTGGCCTCGACTTGCCTGAAACCGGTCAAGTGTTGGAGATTGGTAAGGGGCGCATTTTGCGTGAAGGCGGGCGTGTGTGTCTGCTCAGTTATGGCACGCGACTGGCGCAAGCCCAACTCGCCGCCGACCAGCTTGATGCGCAGGGCTTTCGCACCAGTGTTGTTGATGCACGCTTTATGAAGCCGCTCGATGAGGCGTTGATTTTGCGCTTGGCGCGCGAGCATGAAGTTTTACTGACATTGGAAGAAGGTGCGATTGGCGGTTTCGGCAGTCATGTTATGCATTTGCTGGCTGAAAACGGCGCGCTGGAAAGCGGGCTGAAATGCCGTTCACTGGTGCTGCCTGATAGCTATATCGACCATGATAAACCCGATGCCATGTATGATTTGGCGGGTCTTAATGCGGCACAGATAATCGAAACCGTGCGCGGTTTGCTGGGCACTGATGGCGCACAGATTGATGTGGTGACGCCGAAAGCCGGTGCGTAACATTGGGCAAAACCCGCCTCGACCAAAAGCTTGTAAACCTTTCTTTATTTGATAGCCGCGCGCGCGCCGCCGCCGCGATTAAGGCCGGATTGGTGCGTGTCAATGGCAAGCCTGCCGTTAAAGCGTCGATGTCGGTCAGCGATGGCGATGAAATTTCGGCTGCGGGGGAACATGAATTCGTGTCGCGCGGCGGCATGAAATTGGCTGCCGCATTGGCGCATTTTGACTATCGGGTCAGCGGCGGCACATTCGCCGATATTGGCGCGTCGACCGGTGGTTTTACAGATGTTTTATTGCAGCATGGCGCGGCGCATGTTTTCGCTGTCGATGTCGGTCAAGACCAGTTGCACGCGAAATTGCGCCAAGATGAGCGGGTGCGCGATATGTCAGCCATCAATGCGCGTCATTTGATGGCTGAGGATTTTGACCGCGCGCTTGATGGGCTTGTCTGCGATGTCAGTTTCATCAGCCAGACCAAAGCATTGGCGGCGCTGCTGCCGCTTATGCCGGAAAAATCTTGGGCGCTGTCGCTTATCAAACCGCAATTTGAACTTGATAAAAGCGCGCTGGGGAAAAATGGCGTGGTCAGCAATGCCGCTTTGCGACATGCGGCTTGTGAGGCGGTGCAAAACTGGTGGCAAAGCCAAAATTGGCATGTCGACGGTGTTATCGAAAGCCCGATTACCGGCCCGCAGGGCAATGTTGAATTTCTGCTTGCGGCGCGGCGTATTTAATCGGGCATGAAAAAGCCCGCCGCACCGAGAGATGAGACGGGCTCCTCCAAAACTTATAATAGCGGTTAGCCTTCCAGTGCGGCGTCCCATTGTCCTTGCGCGGCAAGGCCGTTCATTCTGGCGCGATGGGCAAAGGCGGCTTGTGCGGCAGTTACATTGCCGGTTTCGCCAAGCCACGTTTTCAGCGGTGCGGCTTGCAAAGCGCGACCATAAGAAAAACTCAATTTCCAAGCCAGACCGCCGATTTTATTCATCGCGTCGAGATGTGCGGTAGCGTCTTCATCGGACTGCCCGCCGGACAAAAAGACAATGCCCGGCACGGCTTCGGGAACGCATTTTTTGAAGCAATCAATGGTCATTTCAGCCACTTGTTGAACGCCCGCTTGGGCATCATGTTGAGTGCCCGACAGCACCATATTGGGTTTCAAAATCGTGCCTTCCAAATGAACGTCTTGCTCAGCCAGTTGGGCATAAAGTTGGGTTAGCGCGGCGCTGGTGACCTCATAGCACCGCTCGACCGAATGGCTGCCATCCATAATTACTTCCGGCTCGACAATCGGCACAATCTCGGCTTCCTGACACAGCGCGGCATAGCGCGCCAGCGCATGCGTGTTGGCAGCCAGACAGGCGGCTGAAGGAAGGTCATCGGAGATATTGATAACGGCGCGCCATTTGGCAAATTTTGCGCCCAGCCCGTGATATTCGCTCAGCCGCTCGCGTAACCCGTCCAGCCCCTCAGTGACCATTTCACCTGCATGACCGGCTAAATCTTTGGCACCGGCATCAACCTTAATGCCGGGCAATGCGCCAGTGTCGGCAATCACTTGCGACAATGGCGTGCCGTCAGCAGCTTTTTGACGAAGCGTCTCGTCGAATAAAATCACGCCGGAAATATTTTCCTGCATCGCTTCAGTGGTGCGAAACAGCATTTCGCGATAATCGCGGCGACTGTCTTCGGTCGAGTCCACATTGATCGTGTCGAACCGTTTTTTTATCGTGCCGGTGCTTTCATCGGCGGCCAATATGCCTTTGCCGTCAGCCACCATAGCTTGGGCAATTGTTTCCAGCGCTTGTTTGTTCATTGTCATCTCCCTTGTTCTGCCTTTGGGCGTTACTGGCTTTTATCAAGCGCAGCGACCCCCGGTAATGTTTTGCCTTCGAGCCATTCCAGAAAAGCGCCGCCCGCCGTTGAGACATAGGAGAAATCATCTCCTGCGCCTGCATGGTTGAGCGCGGCGACCGTGTCACCGCCGCCTGCGACGGAGGTCAATTGACCTTTTTTGGTCAACATGGCTGCGTGTTGCGCGGCTCTATTCGTCGCCGTGTCAAACGGTTCAATCTCAAACGCGCCCAATGGGCCGTTCCAGATAAGCGTCGCTGCCGCGTCAAATGCGGCGCAAATATCAGCCACCGCATCGCCTCCGGCATCAAGTATCATTTTATCATCCGGCACGGCATCGACCGCAACCGTCTCGCCGCTTTGACCGGCGGCAAATTCAGCCGCAATTACCGCGTCGCGTGGCAGCATAATCTCGCAGCCCTGTGCCTCGGCCTCGGCCATAACATCGCGCGCCGTGTCCAGCATGGTGTCTTCGCATAGCGACGTGCCGATGGCGTGGCCTTGCGCGGCCAAAAACGTATTCGCCATGCCGCCACCAATGACCAATTTATCGACTTTGGCTGATAAATTACCGAGCAGGCTGAGTTTGGTGGAAACTTTGGCACCGCCGACCAGTGCGATAAGCGGGCGGTTGGGTGTTCCCAAAGCGGCATCTAGCGCCTCCAATTCAGCCTGCATCGCCAGTCCGCAATAAGTCGGCAGAAACTCAGTAATGCCGTGGGTTGAGGCATGGGCGCGATGGGCGGCAGAAAACGCATCATTAATATAGGCTGCTGCCGGTGCGGCTAGGGCTTGGGCAAAAGCCGAATCATCGGCTTCTTCACCGGCGTGAAAGCGGGTGTTCTCCAGCACGCAAATACCGCCCTCGGGTAAATCGGATAAAGCGGTTTGTGCCGCTGCGCCGATACAGTCTGCGGCAAAGCTGATGTCTTGTTTTATCAAACCGGCCAGCGCGTCGGCCACGGGGGCGAGGCTCATCGCATCATTGGGTTGACCTTTCGGGCGACCGAAATGCGACAACACGCCAATACGATAGCCTGCCTCAGACAGTTTTTGCAGGCTTGGCAAAAGACGCGCCAGACGGGTCGCATCGCGCACCGCGCCATTATCGTCGAGCGGCACATTCAAATCAGCACGGATAAGAACAATGCTTCCGGCGCTCAAATCGTCGGTCAGTCGGTCGAGTGTTTTGAAACCGCTCATCAGTGCGCGGCTATAGTTTGCTCATTGCCAATGCGGTGTCGCTCATGCGATTGGCGAAACCCCATTCATTGTCATACCAACTCAGCACCCGAACCAACTTGCCATCAACAATCTGCGTTTGCGTCAAATCAAAAGTGGAGCTGTGGGGGTTATGATTGAAATCAATCGAGACAAGCGGCTCATCGCAAATGCCCAGCACGCCTTTGAGCGGGCCATTGGCGGCTTTGATGATGGCATTATTTATCTGCTCGACCGTGGTCTTCTTTTTGGCTTCAAAAACCAAGTCAATCATCGAGACATTGGGGGTCGGCACTCGCACCGCCGTGCCGTCCAGCTTGCCAGCCAGTTCGGGCAAGACAAGGCCAACCGCTTTAGCCGCACCGGTTGAGGTCGGTATCATCGACAAAGATGCGGCGCGGGCGCGGCGTGGGTCTGAATGGAGCGTATCAACCGTGCTTTGGTCGCCGGTAAAGGCGTGCACAGTCGTCATATAGCCACGCGCAATGCCGCATGTTTTGTTCAAAACCTGCGCCACGGGCGCGAGGCAGTTTGTGGTGCACGAGGCGTTAGAGACGATTTTATGACTTTTGCGCAATTTCTTGTGATTGACGCCATAAACGACGGTCAAATCGGCACCTGAGGCGGGGGCAGAGATGAGCACCCGCTTGGCGCCGGCGGTCAAATGCTTACCGGCGGTTTCTTTGGTGGTGAAAAGTCCGGTGCATTCCAGCGCAATATCGACGCCCATTTTTCCCCACGGCAAATTGGCCGGGTCGCGCTCGGCAATCACTTTAATCGACTTGCCGCCAACATTTATGCCGGTCTTTGTTGCGCGCACTTTCACCGGAAGCTGCCCGTGCACACTGTCATATTGCAGCATATGGGCATTGGCTTCCACGCTGCCCAAATCATTAATCGCGACGACATTTACGTCTTTGCGTCCGCTTTCAATAATTCCGCGCAGCACCAGTCGCCCGATGCGTCCGAAACCGTTAATCGCCACATTTACTGCCATTTTTCTATCTCCCGTTTAAGTTTACAGCGCGTTGCGCGCCGCCATGGCAACGGCTTCTGCCGTAATGCCGAAATGTTGAAATAACTGACCGGCAGGCGCGCTGGCGCCAAAACCTTCCATGCCAATAAAAATATCTTGCGGGCGCAAATAACGGTCCCAGCTTTGCTGAACCGCCGCCTCGACCGCAATACGCAATGTCGTGTCACCCAAAATGTCCGCCTGAGTGGCCGGACTTTGTTGTTGAAATAATTCCATGCATGGCACAGAAACCACCCGCGCACCGATACCGTCTTCTTTCAAGGCCGCGCGCGCTTCCATTGCGAGTGAGACTTCTGAGCCGGAGGCCAAAATCGTCACTTGCGGGTCGCTGCCGCCGGCCGCCAATTCATATGCGCCATGCGCACAGCCATTGCGTTCCTCATAGCCGCGCACGGTCGGCAGACCTTGCCGCGTTAACGCCAGAATACTGGGCGCATTATCCAGTTTCAGCGCCAATTGCCAGCATTCAAGCGTTTCAATCGCATCGGCAGGGCGAAACACATAAGTGTTGGGCATGGCGCGCAAAGCTGCCAAATGTTCGACCGGCTGATGGGTTGGCCCGTCTTCGCCCAGCCCGATGGAGTCATGCGTCAACACATGAATGGTGCGCTGCTTCATCAGCGCCGACAAGCGAATGGCGGGGCGTGAATAATCGGCGAACACCAAGAATGTGCCAGAATAAGGAATGAAGCCGCCATGCAGCGCCATGCCGTTCATCGCGGCAGCCATGCCATGTTCGCGAATACCCCAATGGATAAATTGACCGCCCATATTGGTGGCTGAAACGGCCTCCTGCTCAGGCGTTTTGGTGTTGTTCGAGCCGGTCAAATCAGCCGACCCGCCAATCATTTCCGGCACATGCGGCACAATCGCTTTCAGTGTTTCTTCTGACGATTTGCGGGTCGCCCAGCCGGGTTTTTCATCGGCTAATTGTTTCTTGAAATCATCAACCGCGCTGTCCAATCCTTGCGGCAAGTCGCCCGAGACAACGCGTTCAAAACGATTGCGGGTTTCAGCCGATTGTCCGGCGAGGCGATCTTCCCATGCTTTGCGGGTCGAGGCATGGGCGCGTCCGGCCATACGCCAGCTATCAAGTAATTCAGATGGGATTTCAAATGCCTCAGAAGACCAGCCCAGCGTGTCGCGGGTCAGGGTGATTTCATCTTCCCCCAAAGGCGCGCCATGCACGCCGCTGGTGCCCTGCTTATTGGGGCTGCCATAGCCGATGGTTGTTTTGCACGCAATCATGCTCGGCTTGTCGCTTTTGCGCGCTGCCGCAATGGCGTTTTCAATCGCTGCATGGTCGTGTCCGTCAATGCGCACCGCGTCCCAGCCTGCCGCTTCAAAGCGCTTCAGCGCATCGCCGGACTCGGTAAGGTCGAGCGGGCCATCAATGGAAATATCATTATCGTCATAAAGCACGATGAGGCGCGACAATTGTAAATGACCGGCGATGGAAATCGCTTCATGGCTAATGCCTTCCATTAAATCGCCATCCGAGGCCAGCACATAAGTGAAGTGGTCAACCAAATCATCGCCGAAACGGTCATTCATCATGCGCTCAGCCAGCGCCATGCCGACGGCGGTGGAAATGCCTTGTCCGAGCGGGCCGGTGGTGGTTTCAATCCCCGCCGCATGACCATATTCAGGGTGGCCCGCCGTGCGCGCGCCCAATTGGCGGAAGTTTTTAATCTCTTCCAGCGTCATATCGGCAAAGCCGACAAGATAATGTAACGCATATTGCAGCATCGAGCCGTGTCCGGCGGATAGCACAAAGCGGTCGCGGTCGGGCCAGTCAGGTGCCAGCGGGTCGATTTTCAAAAATTTTGTATACAGCACAGTGGCGATGTCGGCGGCACCCATTGGTAGGCCGGGGTGGCCGGAATTGGCTGCCTGCACCGCGTCCATTGATAGCGCGCGTATCGCGTTAGCCATTTGGTCGAGGGGCATGGAGCCAGTTTCGGAAGTAGCGCTTGCTTCGGCGTCAGACATTCAATATTCCTCTTACTTGTCGGTTTGTCATCAGCCGACAAGGCCGTCTCAATTGGGGCGAACAATGCCCCTGCGGCCTGATAGAGTCAATGCCAGATTCGCAAACATGAGTCCCGCATTTAACAGATTTTGTTGACGAGAAAACGTGGGCAATTTTATGCTGTCCAAAGAGGTGCGTGATGCAAAAAATTCAACCGGCTCTGGAACGGCTGCTTAACGCGGTCGATAAGCTGTCCGCCGAGCATGCACGGCTTAGCGAAACCGGCGAAAATATGGTCGGCAAGCTTGCCGAACTTGATGCGCTGCATATTGAATGTGCGCATTTACGCACGGAAATTTCAACGTTGAAAAAGCAAAATCAAAATCTGGAAAGCACACAAAAACGCGCCGCCTCGCAGGTCGAAAAAGCGATGCGCCAAATCGATGATGTGCTGGGGGAGGTATAGATGGCTGAAATTACCGTATCGATAAATTCGCGCCCATTTCAGGTTGTGTGCCGCGACGGCGAAGAAGCACAAGTGACCCAATTGGCGGAAGATTTGGCCGCCCGCGTCGCGACCATCAAAAAGGGCAATGAAAAAGCCGGAGACAGTCACTTGCTGGTCTTGGCAGGTTTGGTGTTGTCAAATGATGTGCGCGATTTACGCCGCGAGCTAGATGCGCTGCGCCAAGAAATGTCGGAGGCCGGTCGCTCGCGCGAGGCCCTGTCTGGGCGGGTCAATGAAATTGAAGATGTGCTGTCGGAGGCGTTGAACGCGGCGGCAGAAAAAATCGAGGCGATTTTGCCCGCGCAAACTGACTCTACTTCTGACGCTGCTTCTGATGCACCTGCCGAATAGGGTGACGCGCCGAGCCTTTTGCCGCTATAAGGCAAACAGGAACTGCCCGACGCGAAGACTGCTTTTAACGCTCGGGGCCTTACGGTCCTAAAGGGAACTGTCACTGAGGCGGGTTGCGGCCTGCTCCACACGGTGCCCACCTACTTTTGTAGGTCTCCGAGGATCCGGCAGAAAACGGTCGTGGCGGTTCCACTTTTTCCGGCCGCGCGTAACAGGCTTCAAGAGCAGGATATGAACGAAAAAGACGAAATGCGAAAGCGCATGGTGGCGGCACGACGTTTGCATGCACAAGCGCAAGGTCTCGCGGAGGCTGAAGTTTTGGCGGCTCACGCTGACGCGTTTGATGGTGCGGTTATCGCCGCCTATTTGCCAATCGGTGGCGAGATTGACCCGCAGCCTTTAATGCGCGCTTTACGCCAAAAAAAATGCCAATCGGCTTTGCCGGTCTGTGTTGATGACGATGCGGCGTTGATATTTCGTCGTTATAAAGAAGGCGAGCCGCTATTGCCTGATGAGATGGGCATTGCCGCGCCGCGCGCAACGGCGCAGCAGCTTACCCCCGATATTGTTTTGCTGCCCTTGCTGGCGTTTGACCGGAGCGGCAATCGACTGGGGCGCGGCGGCGGGTTTTATGACCGCACATTAGCCAAACTGCGCACCGGCGGCACTTGCCGCTTTATCGGCCTCGGTTTTGATATGCAAATGGTTGACAAATGTCCGGTCGCGCCGCATGACGAAGCCATGCATGCCGTGTTGACCCCGACGCAATGGCATGATTTTAGCGAGGATTGATCAAAAAATGCGCCTGTTGTTTCTTGGAGATGTTGTCGGTCGCGCCGCCCGCGAAGCGGTGATGCGCCAAGTGCCGGTATGGCGCACGCAATATGAGCTGGATTTTGTGGTCGTCAATGGCGAGAACGCCGCCGGTGGCTTCGGCATCACGCCTGATATTGCGACAGGATTTTTTGAGGCCGGTGTCGATGTCGTATCGACCGGCAATCATGTTTGGGACCAGCAGGATATTCGCGGCTTTATCGCCGACGAACCCCGACTTTTGCGTCCGGCCAATTTTCCACCTGACACGCCCGGCAAGGGCGTCGGCCTTTACGAGGTCGGCGAGCAACGCGTCTTGGTGGTTAATGTGATGGGACAGCTTTTTATGGAATCGCTGGACGACCCGTTTGCGGCGGTCGAAAAGGAATTGAACGCGTGTCCGCTGGGCGAAGCGGCTGACGCCATTATTGTCGATATGCATTGCGAAGCGACATCGGAGAAAATGGCGATGGGGCATTTTTGCGACGGTCGCGCCAGCCTGGTTGTCGGCACGCATACGCATGTGCCGACCGCTGATGCACATATTTTACCCAATGGCACGGCCTATCAAACCGATGCCGGCATGTGTGGCGACTATGACAGCGTCATCGGCATGGAAAAAGAAGAACCGGTCAATCGCTTTGTTACCAAATTGCGCGGCGGGCGTTTTGGTGCGGCGCAAGGCACCCCAACCCTATGCGGTGTCATGGTTGAGACCGATAATGCCAGCGGCAAAGCACTGGCAATTCACCCGGTACGCGCCGGTGGTAGGCTATCCACCGCCGCCCCGACATTATAGCAGCGGAGGACGGCATGGCAGGCCATTCCAAATTCAAAAATATTCAACATCGCAAGGGCGCGCAGGATAAAAAACGCGCCAAGATTTTTGCCCGCCTGACCAAAGAAATCATGGTCGCGGCGAAAATGGGCTTGCCTGACCCTGACGCCAATCCGCGCTTGCGCACGGCGATTTTGGCGGCACGCGCCCAAAACATGCCGAAAGATAATATTGAACGCGCAATTAAGAAAAGCACCGATGATGGCGACACGGTTTATGAAGAAGTCCGCTATGAGGGCTTTGGCCCTGCGGGCATCGGCGTAATTGTTGAAACGCTGACTGATAATCGCAATCGCACGGCGGCTGAAGTGCGTTCGACCTTTGCCAAAAAT
>JAKMCZ010000090.1 GCA_022428185.1 Alphaproteobacteria bacterium
AAACACCAAAACGCATAACAAGCTCCTTCAAGACTTATGAGCCTCACCATGCTACAAATCATTTTGGTTGGAAAGAGCGGGAGCGCATAATGGCGATACCTTTTGTTACCGAATTTGATTTTGAATATGGGCGATGCGACCGCTTAAGCCCGCTTATCCGCCGCGTCATTTGCAATAATCCCGGCCCGTTCACTTATACCGGCACCGGCACATATATAATCGGCACGGGTAATGTCGCAGTGATTGACCCGGGCCCCCTTGATGACACACATCTCGACGCGATTTTGGCGGCACTCGATCCGCAAGAAAAAGTCAGTCATATCGTCATCACCCATACCCATCTCGACCACTCGCCTTTAGCCATGCCGTTAAAGGCGCGCACGGGCGCAGAAATTTATGCTCATGCGCCGGGCGAAATAGAAACCTTTGACGGGCCGAAACTCGAAGAAGATGCCGATGAAAACTTCGCCCCCGACCACATTGTTGCGCACGGCGACCTGATTGCAGGCGATAATTGGACGCTCGAATGTGTGTTCACGCCGGGTCATATGTCAGGCCATATGTGCTATGCGCTCAGCGAAGAAAAAGCGCTGTTTTCAGGTGACCATGTTATGGGCTGGTCAACCACTGTCATCGCCCCGCCCGACGGTAATATGACCGATTATATGACCTCGCTTGATTTGCTGCTGGAACGCGACGACAAGGTTTACTGGCCGACCCACGGCACATCGATTGACGCGCCGCAAGAGTTTGTGCGCGCTTATATTGACCATCGCCGCAGTCGTGAGGCGCAAGTGGTGGCGCGGCTGGAGGCTGGTGACAGCGATATTCGTAAAATGGTGGAAACCATGTATGCCGATGTCGATAAACGCCTACACCCTGCCGCCGCCTTGTCGGTATTGGCGCATATGCAAGACTTGACCAATCGCGGATTGGTGGTTTGCGATGGAAAACCCGGACTCGACAGCCAATATCAACTGACTTGATTTTTGGCTTAGTTGCCTACGCCCGCCTTCAAATCATCGAGAAACGCATTAATGCGCTTGGAATTGACCCGATAATCGGACTGACCCTGCCGCGATGCTGAGCGCATATCGACCCGCGTTTTGCCATTCACATCGGTCAAACGAACAACAATGTCGTCTTTGAAACCGAAAAAGACCGTCGTATCTGTCGCCTCAACCGTGCCTTTGGTTTTGTCGGCAGCGACCAGTTTCCAGCCGCGCGCCTCGACCAGTGCAACCACTTTGCCAAAATGTGTGTCCGGCGCGCCATCCAAATTGAGCGGTTTCATATCGCCGTAATGTTTACGGTGAAACGCCAATCGCTTTTCCGACAGTTCAAAACTGTTATCGAACTGCTTGCGCAGTGTCGGCACCACCTCAAATTGTGGCGGGTTATCGGTATCGGTCATAATATCATTGATGGTCGGAACGCCTTCCAGCGCCCTACCGGCCAGAAATACCGGCAAGAAAATTGCTACCGATACGACCAAAGCGATAATCACGCGCGGTAAGTTCATTTGTCCGAATTGACCGAAAACCAATGCGCCCAGTGTCAGCAGCAATGCGACAAAGGCAACAAGTGACGAAATGAGAACAATCAGCACCGGCAATTTATAATCGGTGAAGGCGAAGCGCAGCATGATAACCGACGCCGCGAATAACGCAGCCGCTGCGAGCGACATAAAATAGCCGGTCGATGCGACGCCAATAGCTGTAATGCCAAACATTATTCAGCAGCTCCTTGTGCTTCGGGTAATTTATAGTCAGAAAATTGCTCACGCAAAATCAGTTTCTGAATTTTGCCGGTCGCCGTGTGCGGAATCTCATCGACAAAAGTGACATCGTCGGGCATCCACCATTTGGCAATCTTGCCTTCCAAATAGGCCAGCACATCATCTTTGCTGACCTCAGCACCTTCGTTTTTGACGATAATCAGCAGTGGCCGCTCATCCCATTTCGGGTGCGGCAGACCGATAACCGCAGCTTCAGCAACTTGGTCATGACCGACAGCGACATTTTCAATCTCGATTGACGAAATCCACTCGCCGCCCGATTTGATGACATCTTTCGAGCGGTCGGTGATTTGCATGAAGCCCAATTGGTCAATCGTCGCCACATCGCCCGTATCGAAAAATCCATCTTCGTCAAGAATTTCTCCACCATCGCCCTTAATATACTCGCCGACAATAAACGGCCCACGCACCATTAAATGGCCGAACGCCTTGCCATCGCGCGGCAATTCCTTGCCGTCATCATCGGTAATTTTCATTTCCACCCCAAATGGCGCACGGCCTTGTTTGACCTTAATGTCCATTTGCTGGTCGAAGCTCATATTTTCCATGCCGGATTTGAAGCTGGCAATGGTGCCGAGCGGCGACAATTCGGTCATGCCCCAAGCATGTTTCACCGATACTTCATAATCGCGCTCAAACTTCTCAAGCATGACGCGTGGCACGGCAGAGCCGCCAATCGTTACGTCTTTCAATATCGGCAATTTCAAATCATTGCCCTCCAAATGCTGCAACAGCATCAACCAGACGGTCGGCACCGCCGCCGTGAAGGTCACTTCTTCATCGGTCAGCAATTGATAAATGCTTTCGCCATCCATATTCGGGCCCGGATTGACGATTTTAGAACCGGCGGCGGGCGCGCTTAACGCCAACCCCCAAGCATTGGCGTGAAACATCGGCACGACCGGCATAATGCTGTCTGTGCTTTTCAGTCCCATAATATCAGCGCCATTGCCGACCAGCGTGTGCAGCACATTAGAGCGATGCGTATAGCAAACGCCTTTAGGGTTGCCCGTCGTGCCCGACGTATAGCAAATACCGCACGGCGCGCGCTCATCGACCTCAACCCAATTGAAGTCGCCGCTTTGTCCGTCGATTAAGTCTTCATAGCAATGCACATTTTTCAGACTGGTTTCGGGCATATGCGCCGCATCCGTCATGATAATGATGCCTTTGACATTGGGAATTTGGTCGGCAAGGCCTTCCAGCACCGGCACGAAGGTCAAATCGGTGAAAATCATTTTGTCTTCAGCATGGTTGATAATATAGATCAGCTGCTCGGCAAACAGGCGCGGATTGAGCGTATGATAGACCCCGCCAATACCGGTAATGCCATACCAAGCTTCTATATGTCGGTGGGTGTTCCAAGCCAGCGTCGCAATCACGTCTTGCTCGCCCATGCCGAGGCTTTGCAAAGCCTGACTGAGCTTGCGGGCGCGTAAGTGCAATTCAGCGTAAGTTTCGCGGTGAATATTGCCTTCTACCAGACGCGAAACAATCTCGCGCTCGCTATGGTTGACCATTGCATGATCCAGAATACGGTTCATCAATAGCGGAACATCTTGCATTTGACCGAACATATTTTCCTCCTTATCGTTCTTCGCGAACGGTTA
Source organism: Alphaproteobacteria bacterium (assembly GCA_022428185.1). GTDB lineage: Bacteria > Pseudomonadota > Alphaproteobacteria > RS24 > RS24 > UBA8337. The sequence continues at coordinate 3,409 of JAKMCZ010000090.1, forward strand.
TTGATACGGCGCTAATTTGCCCAATGCGCCGCTTATTGTCCATAGGGGGATATAAAATGGATCTGCATAAACAATCGGCTCGCGCACTGGCCGAAAAAATCGCCAATGGCGCGCTTTCCTCCGAAGAGGTCTCACAAGCCTTCATCGCGCGTATCAAGACCCACAATCCGGCCATCAATGCGGTTATCGCGACGCGCTTTGATGAAGCTTTGGACGAAGCACGGGCTGCCGATGCCGCCATTGCCAAAGGCCAAGTAAAAGGCCCGCTGCATGGCTTACCGATGACGATAAAAGACTTGTTCGAAGTCGAAGGGCTGACTTGCGATGCCGGTTTTCCAGAATATAAAGACCATGTGTCGACCCAAGACGCGGTGGTCACGGCGCGATTGAAAGCGGCGGGAGCCATTATTATCGGCAAAACCAATTCGCCAATGGCAGGTGGCGACATTCAAACCTATAACGCGGTGCACGGCACAACCAATAATCCGCACAATCTCGAACACACGCCGGGCGGCTCATCGGGTGGCTCTGCGGCGGCTTTGTCGGCCTCTATGACACCGCTTGAATATGGCAGCGATATTGGCGGCTCGGTGCGTGCGCCAGCGCATTTCAGTGGCCTGTTCAGTCATAAACCGACCTTCAACATTGTGCCGATGCGCGGTCATGTGCCGCCACCGCATGGCATGGCGTGGGAGCCGAGCGAATTAACCGTGGCCGGACCATTAGGCCGCTCGGTTGAAGATATCGAACTGGCGCTTGACCTGACGGTTGGATTTGATGACGGGCCGATGCGCCAAGCCATGCAGATGAAATTGCAAGGCCCGCGCCACCAAAGCGCGCAAGGCCTGCGTGTCGGGCTGTGGCCGACCGATGCAGCTTGTGAGGTTGAGACCGCGTTTAGCGATGCGATTGAAGCGGCGGGCAGAGCGCTGGAAAAAAACGGCGCGACGCTAACCGCCATTCAGCCCGCTTTCGACAAAGAGCAACATTTTGACACTTATATGATGCGGCTCAGTGCAATTGTCGGCTCTGACATGCCGCAAGCGGTTTTTGACGCGATGCGGCAAATCATCGATGCGGCTGATGAAGACGACCGCTCCATGCAAGTGACGCAAGCGCGCGGCATTACGCTCAGCCATGCTGAATGGCTGCGCCTTAATATCCGCAAAGGTAAGTATGATTTGGCATGGCGCGACCTGTTTGAAAAAGTTGATGTGCTGCTGTGTCCGGTGACACCGAGCACCGCCATGAAGCATGACCATAATCCCGATTATCACGCGCGGCGCATTGAGGTTAATGGCGAACCGCGCTCTTATTTCGACAACTTCTTTTGGGCCGGTGTGGCAACGCTGTGCGGTCTGCCCTCAACTGTTGTGCCATTGGGGCGGCATAAAAACGGCCTGCCCTTTGCCATGCAGATTATTGGCCCGGCTTATGAGGATAAAACCCCATTGGCGGTCGCAAAAATGCTGGAAAATATTGGCTATAAATGGATCGAGCCGGACGGCTATTAAACCTAAGATTTTTCCAAATCGGTCAAATCTTCATGACCCAGCGGGTCTTGGTGAATCAGCACTTCCACATCGGGAAATTCAGCCATCACATTAGCTTCTACCGCGTCGGAAATTTCATGCGCTTGGTTGAGTGTGATATCACCATCAAGCTCAATATGACATTGCACAAAGCGCGACAAACCGGCCTGTCGGGTGCGCAAATCATGCAACCCCCGAACATCAGGATGCGCCAGAATAAGACCTTTAATCTGGTCACGCATGTCATCATCAAGCTCGCGGTCCATAAGCTGATTGCCGGCTGAGGCGAAAATCTGCCGCGCACTATTGGCCAGCAAAAGCGCGACCAATACGGCAACCGCCGGGTCAGCATAAGGCAAGCTGAGCGGCCCCGATAAAATCAACGCCGCGAGAACACCAAGATTGATGTAAATATCGCCTTCATAATGGGCACTGTCAGCCTCAATCGCGACAGAATTTGTTGCTTTCGCCGTGCGCTTTTGCACCTGCACCAGCCCAAACGTCAGGACGATTGAAATCACGATGACACCGACCCCAATACCGGTCTCGGTCAACAGGCGCGGGGTCAAAAACGCTTGCACTGCCTCATAAAGCAAAAACAACGCCGCCAAACTCAGCATCGCGCCCTGCGCCAAAGCGGCTAAGGCCTCGGCTTTACCGTGGCCGAAACGATGCTCTTCATCGGCCGGTGTTTGAGCGTGACGAATGGCGAAGAAATTCATCACTGAAAGTGACAAATCCATCAATGAGTCGAGAAACGCACCGAGCATGGAGGTTGAGCCGGTCATCAGCCAAGCCGTACCCTTCATCACAATCATCACACTGGCAGCGGCGATTGCCAACAGCGCGGCGCCGCGCACGCGGCGGCTCGGCTCCAGCCCTGAATGTTCGTGATGATGGTCGGTCATAATTGTCAACTTACTTCATTTCGAGGTTTACGGATATAAGCGCTCGGTTTGCCAATCAGCATCGGCAGTGGTGCGCGTGAAAGCCAATCGGTCGTGCAAGCGATGCGCGCCATCTTGCCAAAACTCAATACGCAATGGCGTGATGCGCCGACCCGACCAATTCGGCGGGCGTGGTATATCCTCGCCCGGATATTTGGCATCTATTTCAGCAAACGCCGCTTCCAATTCAGCGCGGTCGGTCAGGGTGCGTGATTGTTTCGATGCCCACGCGCCGATGCGACTTTGCCGCCCGCGCGAGGCGTAATAAGCGTCAGCTTCTTCGTCCGACACAGATGAAATCGGCCCCTGCACCCGAACTTGGCGATGCAAACTTTTCCAATGAAAACACAGGGCAGCTTTGGCGTTAGCCGCCAGCTCATTGCCTTTTTGACTGTCGAGATTGGTATAAAAAACAAAGCCGCGCGCATCATGGCCTTTCAACAGCACCATGCGCGCATTCGGCATGCCGTCCGGGCCAACTGTCGCCAGGCTCATGGCATTCGGGTCATTCGGCTCGCCGGCGGCGGCCTCCTTCAGCCAATCGTCAAAAGCGGCAATCGGGTCGCTCGGAATATCGGTAAACAGGCTCATTTCAAGTTCCCTTTTCGACCGTCTTCAAAAGCGGCCATTTCTTTATCGCTTCATGCGCTATATATAAGGACATGCGCCCTTCTTGCAAATTTTTAGCCGTTTTATCAGCGCTTTGGTTAACCGCTTGCGGGTCAATTCCCGACACGCAGCGTTTCAAGACCGATTTTCAAAGCGCGGTGCAAGCCTATGAGGCGGGCGATTACGCAGCCGCGCGCAAATTATGGCAGCCCTTGGCCGATAATTATGATTTGGCGGCCTTGCGCAATCTCGGGCATCTATATCGCCTCGGTCAGGGGGTTGAAAAAAACGCTGAAAAAGCGCGCCGCTATTATGAGAAAGCGGCAAAGCTAGGTCATGCACCCTCGCAGACCAATTTGGCTGAGCTTTATCTAAGCGGTGACGGGATTACCCAAGATAGCGAAAAAGGCACGGCATGGCTGAAAAAAGCCGCCGCACAAGGTTATCGGCCGGCCGAAACCCTGCTTGCCATTACGAGCCAGCGCTTCGAATTTCATACGCGCTAGGCTTTTTGGGCGGCGCAGTTTATACAAAGACACTGAAAACGTGATTAAAAAGAGGGCGATATGAGCCAGAACGTCATGCAGGGAAAACGCGGCCTGATTATGGGGGTCGCCAATAAAAATTCGATTGCCTGGGGCATTGCACAGGCTTGCGCCGATGCCGGTGCTGAGCTGGCCTTCACCTATCAAGGCGATATGTTGTTGAAGCGTGTCGGGCCGCTGGCGGAAAGCGTCGGTTCTGATTTTGTCGAACCATGCGATGTAACAAATGAGGCCAGCATAGACGCTTTGTTCAAAAAGCTGGAAGCCAAATGGGGCAAGCTCGATTTCGTCGTGCATGCCATCGCTTTTGCCGGAAAAGAAGAACTGATGGGCCGCTATGTCGATACCTCGGCAGCGGCGTTTGATAAGGCGCTCAATATTAGTTGCTATAGTTTCACGGCAGTGGCGCAGCGGGCTGAAAAACTGATGGATGAAGGCGGCGCAATGCTGACCTTATCTTATTACGGTGCCGCCAAAGTGATACCGCATTACAATGTCA
>JAKMCZ010000073.1 GCA_022428185.1 Alphaproteobacteria bacterium
GTCAGCGCTGTTGCCCTCATCGACCGCGATGGCCGGGTATTGCTGGCGCAGCGTCCGGAAGGCAAAGCCATGGCCGGACTATGGGAATTTCCGGGCGGCAAGATTGAATCCGGCGAGACGCCCGAAGTGGCGCTGATCCGCGAGCTGCATGAGGAATTGGGGATTGACACAGCCGCATCCTGTCTCGCCCCGCTCAGCTTTGCCAGCCACAGCTATACCGCCACCAAGACGCACCCGGCATTTCACCTTTTGATGATGCTTTATGTCTGCCGGCGCTGGCAGGGTCGCCCGCAGCCGGTTGAAGGCGGCCAACTAAAATGGGTGCGTCCACAGCAGCTGCGCGATTATCCGATGCCGGCTGCCGACATCCCGCTGATCGCCGCGCTGCAGGATTCACTGTGAGCTAAACCCCGGTTTCCGGGTCTTTTTCATCACTCTCAAGAACTGTTGCCAGCCGCTGCGCGGCAGATCCCGGGCGCAGCGGTTTTTGCTGGCTTTCATGCGGTGCCCATCCGGTCACAGTGACAATCTCAAAACTTGCCGGAATCTGTCCATCAGCCTGACCAAATCGCTGTTGATAAATCTCTGCAGCGCGATAAAAAACATCTCGCCTTGTCGGTGTTTTGAGGCGCGCCAGCAGGGCGTTTTGTTCCCCCATACCTCGCAAATCTGCCATCAGTTTGAACATATGTGGATAATGCACCGTCAGCCGGTCACTATCCGCCACCGGCAAAGCCAGCCCGGCGCGGCCTAATAGCCCGCCAATATCACGAATATCAGCCATTGGCGCACAACGCGGACTCAGCCCGCCGGTTATGTCCTGTTCGGCTTCCGCCAGTACCTGTCGTAGCTCAATAAGACTGTTGCCGCCAAGCAGGCTCATCAACAACAGCCCATCTGGTTTCAGCAGGCGACGCGCCTGCATCATCAGCCCGGGCAAATCATCTACCCAATGCAGTGACAGACAGGAAAATACCGCATCAAAACTTTCTACCTTATAGGGCAACTGATCAAGCGCATGTACAATACCCGACCCATGACCCGACCCATAATTGGCAGCGGCGAGCGCAAATCCAACTGCCGGATCTGCCTGTACTATATAACCGATTTTAACCGAGCCAGCCGAATCTTGGCCAGAATCTTGGGCAAAATGTTGGGCAAAATGTTGGGCCAAACGCCCATCATGCGCACCAAGATCCAAACATAAATTGAAATCGCGGCGGATCAGTTCCAGCCGATCTGCCAAACGCGCCGCCGCCGCATCTTTGAGAAAGGCAAAATCGGCATAATCGCTACTGGCCCGCTGGCGATGCTGGCGGATTAACTGATGATCAAATAAAAGCGGAACTGTCATGCCGGTCATCATTTAAAGCAGACAGACAAAACCGCAAGCGAAAAAATACCCGCAAGACGTGACTTGCGGAACATTTCTCTATTTCCGGGCATTTTACCGTTTATTTACCGCCAGCGGGTTAGAGTGCGGTCGGGAATTATAGCCGCCAGCGAAAATTTTACTCATGTCACTTGCTGGCACAATGCGCTATTTCATCGGGCTGGCAACGGATCAACTGTTTCCACATCAATGTCTGTTATGCGGCAGTTTTTGCTTTGACCGGGGTGTCTGCGCCGCCTGCTAGGATGGCGCATGCCTTGCCCGGTCATTTATGCGGACAGTGCTAACTGGCACCGGCAGACACATTCGCGCCAAATATGCTGCAACGCCGCCACCATAATAAAAGTCAGGCCGGGCTGAGCCGCGCACAGCGCAAAAAGAATGTCGCTGGCATATTCAGTGCGCCGCATAAATACCGCGACATATTATCGGGCAGACCGGTGATTCTGGTTGATGATGTCATGGCAAGCGGTGCCACATTGGCAGCCGCCGCGCGTTATCTGCTGGCAGCGGGAAGCGGCCCGGTCAAGTGTCTTGTGGTGGCGCGTGTTTTGTAGCCGCCTAAATAATTCTATGCGGGGATAATTCTATGCTGGGATGATTGTCCACAGGCAAACAGTTTGATAAGACTGAACACAGCGCCTGTCGATGCCGGGCGGCCTTGTTCAGATATCGTCACCCCACAGCAAATCGCCCGAAGGAAATTATGGCCAAAGTCGAGATTTATACCTCTATTATGTGTCCCTATTGCAGCCGCGCGCTGGCGCTGTTGCGGGCCAAAAATATTGTCTTTGAGCAGATTGATGTATCGATGAGCAGTAATTTGCGACAGGCTATGCGG
>JAKMCZ010000094.1 GCA_022428185.1 Alphaproteobacteria bacterium
ATGTAGCGGATTGGCCCAGGCATGCTTGCCGGTGCCATCCGGAAACACATTGGCGTTAAACATTTCCATTGTCGCGCGCGATAGCGGAAACATTTCGGCGCAACTTTCCATCGAGCCGGTTTCTTCAATTTCGGTGCTGACCCAAGGATAAACGAGCAATTGCGCCGCTGGTTGGGCGGTTTTCTCAGTCTCCATTTTATCGCGCAAAATCTGCGCCATGACCGAAGCAATCAGCCCGCCTGCACTGTCTCCGGCCAGCGCCACGCGGCGGCGGTCAATACCCAGCGCCTCGGCTTGGTCATGCACATAGTCCCAAAGCGCCAGACCGTCTTCAATGGCGGCGGGAAAAGCATGTTCGGGGCATAAGCGATAATCCAGCGAGATGACTTTTGCGCGACATTCTGCAGCCAGCACCGAACAAAAACGGTCATCGGTCAAATGATGCATAATCACCAACCCGCCCTGATGGAAAAACAACACGCATGGGTCAGTGTCGCTGCTGTTTCTAGGCGCATATATGCGCGCTTTGAGCGTCCCCGTTGCCAATGGCAATTCAACATCTTCAATGGTAACGCCACGGCGGCGCGGCAAGGCGATTGCGTCAAACCCGTTACCCGCTGCGCGAATATCAGCCAATGACGGGGGCGGGTCCGTGTTTTCTTGAGCTCGACGCGCCGCCAGATTAGCCAGGATTTGGATATTCGCGTCCATCGTATAGCCGTCCACCGAAATCGGCGGGCCGGCCATTTTGTTCACCACACCACGCGGCGCGCGGCGCAATAGCCCCAAAATAAAGTTTTGCATACTCACCACTCATCCCCCCCAAAGTGATTTTTACGCGTCCGTCAATGACCCATTAAGGCCTTGCATAAACAGCGCACTGGCAAATTTTGCCGCACGGTTCGGGTCAACCGGATCGTGCTGCATAATCTCGTCCAAAATCGAAAAGGCAACGCCACCAATAGCCGCCGTAAGCAGCGCCGCATCGCTTTTGGGTATCATGCCCAGCTTCATGGCGCGCTCAATGTCTTGGCGCATTTCGGCCAAACCGGCGGTCACCTGCGGGCCTTGCATCTTCAAATTACCGGCATCGCGCCCGCGGTTGGAGCGCACCAAGCGATAGTTTTCAGGGTTTTCGGCATAATAGGTAAAATAGGTAAGATAGCTAGCTTCGATAAATTGCTCGAAATTATCTGCCTGTTTGCGCGCCCGCGACAAGAGCGCGCGCAACTCTTCGCCGGTCTCCTGCGTCAGTGCTTCAAACACATCTTCTTTGCTGGAAAAATAATTGTAAAACGTGCCGGTCGCCAATTCGGTGCGGCGCGAAATATCGCGCACCGATGCGCCACCATAACCAAGCTCAGCAAAAACCGCACGCGCAGCGGCCAATATGGCGTCACGATTGCTGGCACGATTGCTCGCCCGCTTGCCGGTTACGGTTTTGCTTTCAATATTCATAAATTCAAGCTTGTCGCAAAATCTCGCTGATTGCAAATCGCGCCTTTAGACCAAAAATTGTTCAGCCAGTTCGGGCGGACGGCAAATGATGGCGGTTTTGCCGTCGGTCACTAAAGGGCGTTCCAACAATATCGGATGCGCGGCCATCGCCTGCAAAAGCGCCGCCTCATCGCTGACATCGTTCAACCCCAATTGCTTATAAACCGCCTCGCCGCGCCGCATCATGGCGGCAATATCGCCGCCGCTTTTCGCCAATAAATCAGCCAGCGTGGCGACAGTGAGGCCGGTCTTCAAATATTCGACAATCTCAAAATCGACACCACCCTCGCTCAAAATCGCCAATGCTTGGCGCGATTTTGAGCAGCGCGGATTGTGATAAATCTTCAAGCTCATTTTGCATCTCCCGCATCACAGCCAACCGCTTCGGTAATATTGGCAAATCCATCGGCGCGCAACATGTCGGCAAGGTCACGCTTCATGCGCCCGACCAGCCCCGGCCCCTCATAAACCAAACCAGTATAGAGCTGCACCAGAGACGCGCCGGCTCGAATTTTGGCGTAAGCCTGAGCCGCCGAGGATATGCCCCCAACGCCGATAAGGGTCAATCGCCCATTACTGGCGGCATAAACCGCGCGCAGCATATTGGTTGCTTTGTAGAAAACCGGCGCACCCGACAAACCGCCTGCCTCATCACCATATTTTGTGCCGCTCACGCCATCCCGCGCCAAAGTGGTGTTGGAAATAATCAACCCGTCAATATTTTCAGCCAACGCCAATTCAGCCAGCGCGATGGCATCAGCATGCGCCATATCTGGAGCAATTTTTACCAGCACAGGCACGTCGGGTGCCTCGGCACGCACGCGGCGCATAATCTCTCCGGCCGCTTCGATATTTTGTAAATCACGCAAGCCCGGCGTGTTAGGCGATGAAATATTGACGGTCAAATAATCAGCCAAAGCGGCAAAGCGCGCTGCGCCGGTTTGATAGTCGGCAATGCGGTCGCCAGCTTCCTTATTGGCACCAATATTCACGCCGACAGGACGGCGCATGGGGTGACGTGTGAGACGACCGGCGGCTTTTGCTGCGCGACAT
>JAKMCZ010000117.1 GCA_022428185.1 Alphaproteobacteria bacterium
GGCATGACGAAACAGCCCGTCAGCCAGCGTGTCATCAAGTAGAAGCTGCCGCGACAGCCAGCTATTGCCGATAATATTGATCGGCGAAGCGACCAATTCATTGCCGTCGCGCGCTGCCACATGACCAAGCCAAAAACGCGAGCGCATCTCAGCGCCATCAGCCGTATTGCGAATGATGTGGCACATGCGGGTGACATTGACCGGTTCTTCCAGCAAACCGACGCGGGCGCACAGCACGAAAGTGTCGGCATCGTTCGGGTCGCGCCCGAAAAACTCCTGCGGCGGCACAAATTGGATGCGCAGCTTGCCCATCTCGCCGCCAATATATTCATGCACCAAATGGCTGGCACCATAAATCTCGCCGCCGATTTTGTTCTCCCAATCCATCCATACATGGTCGGTCGGGTGCCACCACTTATAATGCTCCGTCGTTTGCAGAAAGTCGCTAAACCACCAGCGCGCCATATTGGCGGTCACATTCGGCATCGGCGTGCGCACAGCGACCAGCAAGCTGCCATCGGCCAGCCGCTTTTTCGCTGGCTGATAACGGTCTTTGCCGTCGATTAAGGTCGCTTCCGCGTCAATCTGTGGCGCATAAGGCTGAATTGTGAAAGCGGCGATCAGCAACGCAGCCAGCCCCAGCAGGATGATGATGATTTTTCTCGAACGTCGCATCTGTCCCCCAACAATTTGCAGCCTGTCTGTTTCACCGTGCAGTGTAAATCCAAGCTTCAGCGTGTCCAGAATAATCGGCACTGAACGGCGCATAAGAAAGAAACCGACGGTCGGCGCGTTTGCCCTGTCGCATCAAACGCGGTATGAGTGGCGAAAGCTGACAGCGAATGGAAAAACCATGCCTAAACTGAGAAGCAGAACTTCAACCCACGGGCGCAACATGGCGGGCGCGCGCGGCCTATGGCGCGCTACGGGCATGGGCGATGACGATTTCGGCAAGCCGATTGTCGCCGTGGTCAACAGTTTTACGCAATTTGTGCCCGGTCATGTCCATTTGAAAGATTTGGGCCAGCTTGTGGCGCGTGAGATTGAGGCTGCAGGTGGGGTTGCTAAAGAGTTCAACACGATTGCGGTTGATGATGGCATCGCCATGGGGCATGACGGCATGCTGTATTCGCTGCCCTCGCGCGAGATTATCGCCGATAGCGTGGAATATATGGCAAATGCCCATTGCGCCGACGCATTGGTGTGCATTTCAAATTGCGACAAGATTACCCCCGGCATGTTGATGGGGGCTTTGCGGCTAAATATTCCCGCCGTGTTTGTGTCCGGTGGGCCAATGGAAGCGGGCAAAGTGGTTTGGGAAGATGAAGAGCGCGCCATTGACTTGGTCGACGCGATGGTCGCCGCTGCTGATGATAGCTATTCCGACGCGCAAGTTGATGTGATTGAACGCTCGGCTTGCCCGACTTGTGGCTCGTGCTCCGGCATGTTCACCGCCAATTCGATGAATTGCCTGACCGAGGCAATCGGTCTGTCATTACCGGGTAATGGCTCGGTGCTGGCAACGCATAGCGACCGCGAGGCTTTGTTCAAACAGGCCGGTCATCTGATTGTCGATTTATGCCAACGCTATTATGAGGGCGAAGATGAGAGCGTGTTGCCGCGCGCAATGGCTAATTTTAACGGCTTTGAAAATGCTGTCGCGCTTGATGTTGCAATGGGTGGTTCGACCAATACGGTGCTGCACTTGTTGGCTGCCGCGCATGAGGCCGAGGTCGATTTCACCATGAAAGACATTGACCGCATGTCGCGCAAAGTGCCGGTGCTGAGCAAGGTCGCGCCCGCTGTGCCCAATGTGCATATGGAAGATGTGCATAATGCAGGTGGCATTATGGGGCTGCTGGGCTCGCTATCGCGTGCCGGCCTGCTGCATGATGACCAGCCGACCGTGCATACAAAGACGCTGGGCGAGGCGATTGCCAAATATGACATAGCGGGCAATGTAGATGCCGATGTGCTTGAGTTTTACCGCGCTGCGCCGGGCGGCGTGCCGACGCAAACCGCTTTCAGCCAAAGCCGCCGCTTTGACGATGTCGATGATGATCGCAAAAACGGCATCATTCGTGATGTTGACAGCGCGTTCAGCCAAGATGGCGGCCTTGCGGTGCTATATGGCAATCTGGCAGAGAATGGTTGTATCGTTAAAACTGCCGCCGTGGCTGAGGAATGTTATGAATTCACCGGCTCGGCGCGGGTTTTTGAAAGCCAAGACGCAGCGGTCGAGGCGATTATGGCGAATGACAAAATCAAGGCCGGTGACGTTGTGATTATTCGCTATGAGGGGCCGAAAGGAGGGCCGGGCATGCAAGAAATGCTTTATCCGACCAGCTATTTGAAATCGAAACAGCTTGATAAGGTCTGCGCGTTGGTTACCGATGGGCGTTTTTCGGGCGGCACGTCAGGCTTGTCTATCGGCCATGTGTCGCCGGAAGCGGCCAATGGTGGCCTCATTGGTTTGGTTGAAGATGGCGATAAAATCGAGATTTCCATTCCTGAGCGGTCGATTAATTTAGCCGTGTCTGATGACGAGTTGGCGATACGCCGCGCCGCGATGGACAAAAAAGGTTGGCAACCGGCTGAGCCGCGCGAGCGCGCTGTGTCGAAAGCCTTGAAAGCCTATGCCGCTTTTGCCACCAGTGCCGACCGGGGTGCTGTGCGCGAACTTGATTAAAGCGGCACGACCATATCGCTGATTTTGCCGCTCTGGCAGGCATCGATAAATTCGTCTCCCAGCGCATGGCTGCGGCGCACAACCTCCCGCCAGTTCTCAAATCGCTGAGTTTCGTTTCGGCGATATTTCGGAAAATCTTGCCGTGACGGAATTTTTCCGTCGGGCAGAGCCTTTGCCCATTGTGGCGTCGGGGCCAGCATCACGACATTATCGAGCTTATGCGCTGACACTTTGCGCCACGGGTAAAATTTGTCGAACCAGCGCAGCTTAAAGTGGTCGTAAAAATGTGGGTAGAGCACCAGCCCTTTTGCAGATGCGCCCGAGCGCGGCCAAAAACTATGCGGCACGGGGTGATAATCCAACATACCCCCATCATGGTAGACATGCGCCGGATCTTCTTCTAACTGCACCGAAGCCATATAGACCGGAATGGCCCCTGAAGCGCGCAGCGCTTTGGTGAAGTTTTGTAGGCTGAGCCTGGCCTGGCGCACGGCGAACCCGTCGCGCGCGGAAAAGCTGATATCGCTGCGCGGGTCTGAAAATATGGTGCGCTCCACGAGCCCGATAAGGTGGCGGTCGGTAAAGGGTGATAAAAGGCCAGCGCGCGCCAATGCAACCGCCTGCCGCGCCACCGGCGCATTTAACCCGCCATGACAACGCACCGTGCCGATATGTAGATGGTATTTTTCATTGGCAAAAATCTCTGCAATGCCTTTCGCCATATCGCCATCATGGTCATGCCCCATTGATTGCTCCAAAACAATATCGGTTTGCTTATCAATGCTGGTTCTATCAACGGGACCCTCATAGCTTTGCGCGATATAGGCATCGGCCATGACTTTCAGTGTGCTGTCGGCATCGGCCCGTGCCGCGCCCGCCAGTTTGAACGCGCCGACCGATGTGCCGAATAAATCAACCGGCTTTTTGTCCGTGCGCTGCGCCATGAAATGCGCGAAAACTTTATGGTCGAGGCCGGCAATGGCAAGCCATTTTGCAGCCCCCGACGCACCAAAAATAGCACCGACATCATCGGGTGAGAGGCCGTTCTTTCTGATATGTGCCAGTGCCGTTGCGCCGGCGGCGATGACTAAATCACCCATTGGTCATACTTCGTCGTTTATGCTTTGGCAGCGGCGCGCATGGCGCGCTCGAAATCTGCAAAAAGCGGTTTTGAGATGATGTTTTCGCCGGCCTGATATTCGGGGTGCCATTGCACGCCGACGCAATAGCTGGCGCTGGTGTGGCGTATGCCTTCAATCGTGCCATCTTCGGCGGTGGCTTCGACTGACAGATTATCGCCCAAGCGATCGACCGCCTGCCAGTGCAAGGAATTGACCTGCGCGCTATCGACACCAAGCAGATCGTGAAAGTAACCGTCGGGGGTGAAGTCAACGCGGTGCTGCACACCGAATTTTTCGTCTTTTTCTTCACTTTCGGGCATGCGGTGGTCAAGCCGCCTGTCCAATTCATGCACGGTCGGGTTTAGCGAGCCGCCGCAAATAACGTTCAACTCTTGAAAGCCACGGCAGATAGCCAATACCGGAATGTTGCGCGCAATCGCCTGACCGATGGTTTGAAAGGCGGCTTCATCGCGCGCCGTATCAAAAGGCTTATGCGCTTCAGTTTCCGCCATGTCATAGCGGCTTGGGTGAACATTGCTGGTGCTGCCGGGCACCAAAATGCCGTCGACGCGGTCGAGTATCGGTGCAGCATCAAAGCGACCATTGCCCATGGGGGAGGGGATTAGCACGGGCTGCACATTCATATATTCGGCGACCCCTTCGAGATACATATGGGTAACCGATTGCAACTCATCGACGATATGTTTCTTGCGATTACAGATAATGCCAAGCAGCACGGGGTGTTCCTTTCCAGCGGTTTACTAAAACTTATTTAGCGAATAAATAAGATATAGCGAATAGCCTAATTTTTGCCACGGTTTAATGCGAGGATTTAAAAATGGAAAACATGAAGCGGGTCTCTCTTCTCCTTGTTGCGCTGATATTTGGCGCAAGCTGCAACGCGATTGCCTATAGCGAGCGCGAAGGGCTGGATATTTACCAGCGCGGCCTCTATCTGGAAGCGATTGAATATTGGAAAAAAGCGGCCGCTGCCGGTGATGCCGGTTCTGCATATCGGCTGAGCGAAGAATTTTTCGATGCCAAAATCGTCAAGCGTGACCTGAAAACGGCGCTCAAATATCTACAACAGGCGGCGAAAGCCAATGATGCGCGCGCACTAACTGACCTTGCCTCATTCTATGATTACGGCAATGGAGTGGCGAAAGATCGGAAAAAGGCGGCACAACTATATT
>JAKMCZ010000158.1 GCA_022428185.1 Alphaproteobacteria bacterium
GTTGGGCGCGCTTGCACTTATCGGCCTTGTCGTGCTGACCGGCTATATGGATTTGCGCCTCAATCGCGACCAAATAAGCTGGTTCAACTTTGGCGGCATTGTTGTCGCTTTCGGCCTTTGTGCAGTGCTTGTTGCGGCTCTGGCAATCGGCCTGCTGGCGGCGCGACAAGATAATGTGTTGCGCAATGTCGTGCGCGCCACCACCCATACCACGTCGATGGTGTTCGTTATTCTTATCGGTGCCGCGCTGTTCTCTCTCGTGTTTCGCGGGCTTGGTGGCGATGAAACCATTCAAGCGCTACTGGAAGACCTGCCCGGTGGCAAATGGGCGGCGGTCGCGCTGGTCATGCTCATTATGTTTGCGCTCGGCTTTTTCCTCGACTTTATCGAGATTATTTTCGTCGTTGTGCCGATTGTCGGGCCGATACTTTTGGCGATGGGCGTCGACCCGGTCTGGCTCGGCGTGATGATGGCGGTCAATTTGCAAACCAGCTTTTTAACCCCACCCTTCGGTTTTGCGCTATTTTATCTGCGTGGCGTCGCCCCGCCTAGCGTAACCACCGGACAGATTTATCGCGGCGCACTGCCGTTTGTCGGCATTCAGCTTTTCATGCTCGGGCTGCTGGCTTATTTTCCGCAATTGGCAACTTGGTTGCCCGACATCGTGTTTGGAGATTAGCCGATGAAAATGCCCAATATGGTTGTGACAACAATAGCGGCGATTGTGATTATCTCCGTGCTTGGCTATTACGCCCGCGATAATGCGCGCAATGGCGGGCGCGTCGGCAACAATGATATCGGCCTTGAACTCGGGGTGCCGATTGAGCACAAACTAACCGATTACAAAACCACGCCGCTGCCTGTCGTGCTGCGTCTGGTCAACAACACGGCAGACACCATGCCGCTGACCGCTGACGGGCCATGCAAGATTTTTCGGTATTTCGTGACCACAACTGAAGGCGGCTTTGTGCAAGCTGCACGCGCACCGGAAATTTGCGAAGAAACCCAAACCCGCGCCGCTATTGCCGAGCAAGACGTGATTGAAGAGATTCGCCAAGTGCCTCTCGACAGCAATCGCTATCAACCGGGTAAATATGTGTTGCGCGTGAAGTTTTGGAATTATGAAGGAACAGCAAGCTTTACGCTGACCGAATAATTACAGCCGATTGGGAAAAGCCCCATAAGCCCATCGGTTGGGAAACCCTTTGGCCGGATGCGACCGGCCTGCGCCCGTAAACCCTGCCATTCATCAAGCTCAGTGAACACACGCTCGCGCCCTGCCTTATCGATAATTTTCAACCCGTCTGCCGCGCTATAGCAGCGCGCATCGGCCAAATGCCCATCGCCATGACGTTGCAAACGCACACCCTTGCCGCGCGGCATTTCCGGCACATCAGCCAGCGCGAAACACAACAATTTGCGGTTCTCGCCCAATACGGCAATTTGGTCACCGACAGCAGGAACACATATCGCCGCCTCATCAGGCGCTTTGACGTTCAAAATTTGCTTACCCGCTTTGCGGTTAGCTACCATCTCACTTTCGGACACGACAAAGCCATTGCCGATACGCGAGGCAACCAGCAATTTACGCTCCGGATCGTGGACAAATATTTCGATAATTTCTTCGGCCGGCTCGATATCCAGCATCATACGCACCGGGTCACCATTGCCACGCCCGCCGGGCAATTTGGCGACATCAAGCGTGTAGGCGCGTCCATTAGAGACAAATAAAATCAATCTGTCCGTGGTCATGGCATGCAGCACAAACGCAGCTTTATCGCCATCTTTGTAGGTCAGCTTGGCGCCATTCTCGGCATGCCCCTTCATTGCGCGTATCCAACCCTTTTCCGAGCAGACAATCGTTACCGGCTCCTTTTCAACCAGAATATCGAGCGGCACGGCCTCATCATCGGCGACTTCCTCAAAATCAGTGCGCCGCCGCCCCAATTCGGTTTTCGGCCCGAATTGCTTGCGCAGTGCCTTGACCTCATCAGCTATAATCTGCTGCTGCTGCTTTTCAGAGCCAAGCAGCGCTTTAAGCGCTTTCATTTCTTCGCTTAGTTCAGCGTGTTCGGAACGAATTCCCTGCTCTTCGAGTTTTCGCAAAGCGCGCAAGCGCATGTTCAAAATGGCATCAGCTTGAACTTGCGTCAGCTTGAACGCCTTCATCAAATCATCGCGCGGTTCGTCTTCCTCACGGATAATGCGGATAACCTCATCAAGATTAAGATAGGCAATCAAATAACCGTCCAGCACTTCAAGCCGTGCGGTAATTTTGTCGAGTCGATAGGTCGATTTTCGCACCAGCACGACATTGCGATGCGTCAGCCATTGACTTAACACTTCGCGCAAGCCCATCACGCGAGGCACACCCTCGCTGTCCAGCACATTCATATTCAGCGAGAAACGGCTTTCCAAATCAGTTTGCCGGTAAAGCACCGCCATCACTTGCTCGGGATTGAGGTTTTTACTCCTCGGCTCAATAACAATGCGAATATCTTCCGCGCTTTCATCACGAATATCATCGAGCATCGGCAATTGTTTGGCGTTCATCAATTCGGCAATTTTTTCAATCAGGCGCGACTTTTGTATCTGATAGGGAATTTCCGTGATGACAATCTGCCATGTGCCACGCCCCATATCTTCAACTTCATAGCGCGCCCGCACCCGCATTGACCCGCGACCGGTGGCATAGGCCTCGCGCAAAGCTTCGGGGCTTTCAACGCAAATACCGCCGGTCGGAAAGTCCGGCCCTTTGACATGCTCCATCAGCGTATCAATGCGCGCATTGGGGGCTTTCAATAAATGCAGCGCAGCGGCACAAAGCTCATCGACATTGTGCGACGGAATACTTGTCGCCATGCCAACCGCAATGCCCGATGCGCCATTCGCCAACAGATTGGGGAAAGCGGCGGGCAGCACAATCGGCTCTTCATCTTCGCCGTCATAGGTCGCGCGAAAATCAACCGTATCGCTATCAATATCTTGCAGCAACAAGCCGGCAATCTCAGTCATGCGCGCTTCGGTATAGCGCATGGCAGCGGCATTATCGCCGTCGATATTGCCGAAATTACCCTGCCCATCGACCATCGGATAGCGCACCGCGAAATCTTGCGCCAAACGCACCAATGCGTCATAGACGGCTTGGTCGCCATGCGGGTGATAGCGACCGATAACATCGCCGACAACGCGGGCTGATTTCTTGAAACCCTGTTCCGGATCAAGGCGCAATTGCCGCATCGCATAAAGCAAGCGGCGATGCACCGGCTTCAACCCGTCGCGGACATCGGGCAAGGCACGATTGGTAATGGTCGATAGCGCATAAGCTAAATAGCGGCTTTCAAGCGCCGCTTTCAGGCTTACCGCTTCTTCTTGAGGCAGGTCGTCGACATCGCTCATGGGTGATTTATCACCCGATTCGCCTACTGCCGCGTCAGTATATCCACCAGCCTCTGGCGTGCCGGTGGCATTTTCATACCATTGGGCAAGTAAACCCGCCGCTCTAGAAAATGACCGGTTAATTGCAATGCCTGTTGCACATCATTATCGGCAGCATCAGCTTTCGGGTCGAGCAGGAATTGCGGCAATACGAACATTTTATCGAGATAAGGCTGCGCGGCAGCGCGACTGACCGCTCGGCCCGAGCGCGGCGATACATATTCAAGCTCATCAACCACGCCGGTGGCGGCGCAGCATGACAAATCCAATCCGAAACCGATTTCTTCCAGCAACGCCATTTCATAACGCGCCAACAAAGCGGGCCAGATGGCCGTATCGTCCAACGCCTGCAATACCAGCAGCACCGTATCATATAGGCGCGGGTAGGCTTGCCGTTCAGGTGTGATTAGCGTCAGCGCGCACAGCGCGCTTAATCCGGCCAATGATTTGGCATCAGCCATTGCCTCTGCCGCATGGGCGCGCCCTGCATCGACCGTTATTGTGCCCAAATGTTCAGACAGCCGCGCCCGCCATGTCGCAACAATCATATTGCCCGGCTGCAAAACCGGTCGCAATCGACGGCTATTGCCGCCGCGCACCAGACCGGCAAAGCGCCCATGCTCGCGCGAAAAAACATCGACAATGGAACTGCTCTCGCCATGCGCCCGCGCCGATAAAATCAAGGCTTCGGCTTCCCATTGCATCGGCTAAACCTTGTAATCAAGACCCAGCATGCGATAGCGCTCGGGGTCTTCCTGCCAGTTTTTCCGCACCTTCACAAAGGTGAATAAATGCACGCGGCGCTCAAACATATCTTCCAACTCGGCGCGCGCTTCAGCGCCAATTTCTTTAATTGTTTGCCCGCCCTTACCCAGCACAATGGCCTTTTGCCCGTCGCGCTGCACATAGATGATTTGCTCGATACGCACCGAGCCGTCTTTCTTGTTTTCCCATTTTTCGGTTTCAACAGTCAGCGCATAGGGCAATTCCTGGTGCAAACGTAGAAACAGCTTTTCGCGCATTACTTCAGAAGCCAGCAGCAGAGACGGCACATCGGCGGCTTGGTCTTCGGGATAATGAAACGGCCCTTCCGGCATTTGTTCAGCCAACACATCTTTGAGACGATCCAGCCCATCGCCGGAGAGCGCAGAAATAAGGAACGTATCCTTAAATTGCACCCGTTCATTAAGCTTTTGAACCAATGCCAGCAGGCTATCATTTCGCACCGTGTCGATTTTATTGATGATTAACGAGGCCTGTTTTTTGCTCTTCGCCAGCCCGTTCAACATTAAATCAATCTCAGGCGTGTCGATACGCGCCGCATCGAGCACCACCAAGACCTCATCGGCATCTTCTACACCGCGCCAAACTTCATTTATCATCGCGCGGTCAAAGCGTTGCTTGGCGTCGAAAATACCGGGCGTATCAACCAGAATAATCTGTGCGTCTTGGTGCATCACCACGGCGCGCAAACGCATGCGGGTGGTCTGGGCTTTTTGCGTGACAATAGCCACCTTTTGACCGACCAGTGCATTTGAAAGCGTCGATTTACCGGCATTAGGCGGGCCAATAACGGCAACAAATCCACATTTTTGCGTCATTCACGCGCCCCTTTATCAACCGATTGCAATTGCGCCAATAAATCAGTAGCAGCACGCTGCTCGGCAATTTTTCGCGAGCGGCCCTCGCCTTGCGCCGACCCCATTACCGTGTTGACTGAAATCGTGAAATGCGGCTCATGCGCCGCGCCGCTGCGCGCGACAATCTCATATACCGGCAAATCGTGACCACGCTTGGCGAGGAATTCCTGCAAGGCGGTCTTGCCATCGACCGGCACATCGGATTGCGCCTCCAGCAAGTCTGACCAATGATGTGCCACCAGAGTGTTGGCGACATCAAATCCGGCATCAAGGAAAACCGCGCCCAAAATCGCCTCGCACGCATCGGCAAGAATGGCATCGGGAAAGTTTTTACCGGTCTTAATGCCGCTATCGGTTTTTACATGCGCGCTCAAATCCCAGTCTTTGGCTATCTTGGCGCAGCTCTCTCCGCTTACAAGCTGGCTTAGGCGGCGCGACAGAGCGCCTTCCGGTTCGGTCGGATAACGCGCGCTCAGAATTTGCGAAATAGCCAGACCGAGCACGCGGTCGCCGACAAACTCCAACACCTCATTATCATCTTCGACTTTCAGACTGGCATGGCGCAATGCGCGATGCAGCAAGCCAATATCGGCGAATTGGTGACCGAGGGTTTTTTGCAAGCCGACCAGCGCGTCCATCAATGCACCAAATTGAAAAGCCGCGACAGACGAATGGAAATCGGCCAACGCCAAATCTCCCAAAAACGCGTGCGGTCGTCGAAAGAGAAAAACAATATCTGCGCTGGCCCAACCAGATTTTCATGCGGCACAAAACCGACATAGCGCAAAAAGCGGCTATCCGTTGAATTGTCACGATTGTCGCCCATCATAAAATAATGCCCCTGCGGCACATCATAGATGCCGGTATTATCCGCCGGGCTGCCATCAATCTGGTCAAGCGTCACATAAGAGCGGCCACTTGGCAGTGTCTCGCGATAGCGTCTGATTTCGACCGGCGGCGCATTACGTCGTAATTCTTGAAAATCGGATAAGCGCTCGCGCTGCAATGGCGTGCCGTTGAGCCACACTGAACCGTTTTTAATTTGAATTTGGTCACCCGGCAGACCGATAACCCGTTTGATGAAATCAGTGCGCCCGTCAGACGGCAATTTGAACACCACCACATCGCCGCGCTCGGGCATTTTGTCAGAGGTGCGCCCGCTAAATAGGGGCGGGCTGAACGGAAAACTGTGTTTCGAATAGCCATAGCTAAACTTGCTGACAAACAGAAAATCGCCAATCAGTAAGGTCGGCTTCATAGAGCTTGAGGGAATATTAAAGGGCTGAAAAAACAAAGACCGAATGACAACAGCAATCAGCGCAGCAATCGCAAAAATCCGGATATTATCTTGCCAAGTGTCACCCTGTTTTGCCGGCGGGCTGTCGTCTTGTGTTGCTTGGTCTGACATATCAAGCACCCTCTGCGTTCGGCACGGCAGAGATAATCACAATCGCTTGCGCGGTTGGAAAATCATCGGTGATGGTCAAATCAATTTGCGGCTGCATGCCATTGGGGGTCAATTTCTGCAAACGCGCCAATGCGCCATTGGTCAGCGTCATGGTCGGCTTGCCCGACGGCAGATTGGTAACGCCCATATCGCGCCAAAACACGCCCTGCCGCAAACCCGTGCCGAGCGCTTTTGAACAGGCTTCTTTGGCAGCAAAACGTTTTGCATAAGAGGCAGCGCGCAATTTGCGCCGCTCTGAACGCTTTTGCTCGGTCTCGGTAAACAATCGTTGCACAAATCGGTCACCAAACCGCTCCAGTGATTTCTCAATACGGCGTATGTCGATAATGTCATTACCAATGCCCAAAATCATGAGTCTACGCCGTCCCGCGCTGCGCTCATCAATCGGCACATTTCCTCAATCGCTTCATCAAGGCCGACAAAAATCGCCTCGCCGATGAGAAAGTGTCCGATATTCAACTCAACCATTTGCGGAATGGCGGCAATCGGGCTGACCGTTTCAAAACACAGCCCGTGTCCGGCATGAACTTCCAGCCCCAATTTATCGGCCAGCGCGGCACCCGCCGCCAGTTTTTCTAGTTCGGCAGCCAAAGCCTCTTCATCGCCGTCATGATGCGCATGACAGTAAGT
>JAKMCZ010000162.1 GCA_022428185.1 Alphaproteobacteria bacterium
GCATCCGACGCTGGACCCGCGCGCGCGCATGAATGTGCTGACCAAAGGTCTGCCCGCACCGCCCGGTGCCGCCAGTGGTGAGATTGCTTTTTCGTCCGACCGCGCCGAGGCGTTGGCAGCGCAAGGCAAGGATGTGGTGTTGGTGCGCATGGAAACCAGCCCCGAAGATATTCACGGCATGTATGCAGCGCGCGCCATTTTGACCTCGCGCGGCGGCATGACCAGCCATGCGGCGGTTGTAGCGCGTGGGCTAGGGCGTCCTTGCGTGTCGGGTGCCGGGCAATTGCATATCGACTATGACCGCCAAATGGCGCAAGTCGATGAGCAAGAATTGAAAGAAGGTGATGTGATTACCGTCGATGGCACATCGGGGCGCATTATGTTAGGCGCAGTGCCGACTTTGGAAGCCGAATTGACCGGCGATTTCGGCACTTTGATGGGCTGGGCCGACGCGCGGCGAACCATGGGTATCCGCACCAATGCCGAAACGGCCCGTGATGCGGCGCGCGCTTTGCGTTTTGGTGCGGAAGGCATTGGTCTTTGTCGAACCGAGCATATGTTCTTTGACCCGGAACGCATCGCATTGGTGCGCGAAATGATATTGGCGGTTGATGCGGACGCACGCGAAAAAGCATTGGCTGCGCTATTGCCTATGCAACAAGATGATTTTGCCGCTCTGTTTGAAACAATGGGCGACAGGCCGGTGACCATTCGCTTGCTCGACCCGCCATTGCATGAGTTTTTGCCGCATCAGGGCGATGATATTAGCGCGCTGGCAGCCGCATTGGGGCAATCGCAAGAGCAATTACGCGGGCGCATTGGCGAATTGGTGGAAACCAATCCGATGCTCGGTCATCGCGGCAGTCGCTTAGGCATTACCGCACCGGAAATTTACGCCATGCAATTGCGCGCAATTTTCAACGCGATTAAAAGCAGTAAAAGCAAAGCGCCGGTTGAGATTATGTTCCCGCTCATCGTTGCAGCAGAAGAATTGCGTCAGTTGAAGGCAATGGTGCCGCCTTTGGCCGCCGAATGTGGCATTGATGATAGCGCCTATCAGCTTGGCACAATGATTGAAGTGCCGCGCGCGGCTATGGTCGCCGACGGTTTGGCGAAAGAAGTCGGTTTCTTCTCATTCGGCACCAATGATTTGACCCAGACCGCAATGGGTGTCAGCCGCGATGATGCGGCGCGGTTTCTGCCGACCTATGTGACAAAAGGCATTATGGAGAAAGATCCGTTTGCCAGCCTCGATGTCGTCGGTGTCGGCGCTATTATCGAAATGGCTGTCGCAAAAGGCCGCGCGGCGCGCGCCGATTTGAAATTGGGCATATGCGGCGAACATGGCGGCGACCCGGCCTCGATTCAGGCATTTTACGATATGGGCTTTGACTATGTGTCGTGTTCTCCGTTTCGGGTGCCGATTGCTCGATTGGCGGCGGCACAAGCGGTGTTAAAGCGCGATAAGCCACCCGCCAAATAACGAAATTTGGCTTTTCGCGCCATTTTTGTGCGCTTGGCGAAAGCCGCAAATCAGCTTACTAAAATTTAAGGATTACAGCGTAAACCTGGGGCGAAATGCGAGGTACCCAATGATACGCCTGCTCGAATGGCTGGATTTAAGATATATAATCGGCCCCCATCGTCCGTTTTTATTACGTCTTGGGGCGCTCATCGTCATTGTTTCTTTGAGCACAACAATTATTGCCGGCATGCGAAACCCTGAACGCATTGCCAGTCGCACCGTTCAACCGGTCGCCCAAAAACTTGACTATGTGCGCGGCGAAAGCCTGTTTCGCGGTCGCAAACCTGAAAATCGCAAAGAGTCTTTGGCTGAAGCACAAAGATGTATGGCGCAAGCGATATATTTTGAAGCGCGCTCTGAGCCTATTGCCGGTTGGGAAGCCGTGGCTGATGTGGTCATCAACCGCGCCTTGTCGGGAAAATATCCGGGCTCGATATGCGGTGTGGTGTTTCAAGGCCAGTATCGGCGGCACAAATGCCAGTTTTCCTTTGCTTGCGACGGCTTGTCAGACCGCCCGAAACATCGCGTCTTATGGCGCAAAGCGTTGCGCATGGCAGGCAATAAGTTGGTCAATGTAAGAGCCGGACCGGCAACCGCCCGCGCCACGCATTATCATGCCGATTATGTTGACCCCTATTGGAACCGTTCAATGGTCAAGCTGGCAAAAATCGGTCGCCATATTTTTTATAATGACCACCGCGTCAGTGACTTTTAGCTGATATCGATATCGAGTCCGAGGTCGAGCGTCACGGCCGAATGGGTCAGTGCACCGACAGAAATATAATCGACCCCGCTTTCCGCAATGGCGGTTGCGGTTTCTTCCGATACGCGGCCCGACGCCTCTAGCACGGCGCGCCCCTCATTGAGGGTCACCGCCTCGCGCAATGTATCGGGTGACATATTATCGAGTAAGACAATGTTCGCCCCAGCCGCTAACGCTTCTTCAAATTGCGCCAGCGTATCGACTTCAATCTCAATCGGCAGACCGTCGGCTTTTTCTTGCGCGGCGTTTAGCGCGGCAGCGATGCCGCCGGCAACGGCGATGTGATTGTCTTTAATCAATATTGCGTCATAAAGCCCGAAACGATGATTGGCTGCGCCACCGGCACGCACGGCATATTTTTCCGCCGCGCGCAGGCCCGGCGTGGTTTTACGGGTGTCGCAAATTTTGGCCTTTGTATGAGCAATCAAGCCGACCAGTCGGGCGGTTTTGCTGGCAATGCCCGATAAATGACCGAGATAATTGAGCGCCACACGCTCAGCGGCCAGCAATGCTTGAGCCGGTCCTTCAATGGTGGCGACATCGTCGCCGATGCCTAAAGCGTCGCCGTCGGCTTTATGCCGTGTCACCTTAAGGCCGCTATCATGCGCCAAAAAAGCCGCTTCGGCTAAATCAAGACCGGCCAAAACACCGATCTCGCGGGCGCGAATAATGGCATGCGCTTGCGCGGTTTCGGGGATAACGGCTTTTGAAGTAACGTCACCGCGCTCCTGCCAATCCTCGTGCAGCGCGGCCTCGACCAGCCGCTCGACCAGCGCGCGCGGTAATATGGGAAGGTCGTCAGTTGTCGAATGCATGGTGTCGGTTTAGGCCTGCGCCGCCGCATGTGCCGCGATTTCGGCAAAATCTTTATTGACCGGCGGCAGCGCGTCGTAAGCATCATTCAGGCTTTGCAGGGTCATCACGCTATGGGCGGCGGGCCGCTTATCGGGAAAATCGCTGCGCGCATGCCCGCCACGGCTTTCTTCGCGGTGCAAAGCTGCCATGGTGACGAATTGCGCCGCCAGAACCATATTGGCAAACGGCGCCATGCCACCCGCAGCGCGCTGTAGGCGTTCCAATTCGTGCAATGTGTAAATCAGCCCGTCAGCATGGCGCAGCACACCGACATGGCGCGCCATTAACTGCCTGAGCTGCTGCACGGCGGGTGCCAATATGCCTGCATCATCGCTCGGCATGGTCGCCGGTTGCGCCGGTTTGGCACTCATTGTTAACGGCATGATATTATTGACATCTTCAGCAATGCGCGCGCCGAAAACCAATGCTTCAAGCAGCGAATTGCTGGCGAGGCGATTGCCGCCATGCAGTCCGGTAGAGGCGACCTCGCCACACGCCCAAAGCCCCGGTAAAGCGGTGCGGCCATGCGTGTCGGTCTTTATACCGCCCATATGGAAATGCGTCGCCGGAGCAATTGGCAGAGCCGATTGGGTTGGGTCGATTTTATGTTTGCGGCATTGCTCGGCCAAAGTCGGGAACCGTGCGGTCAGATTTTCAGCAATGCCATTGGCGCGTAAATCCAAACCGACACTGCCGGTCTCATTTATCTGATTGAATACGGCGCGCGCCACGACATCGCGTGGGGCAAGTTCGGCGCGTGGGTCAATTTCGGGCATGAAGCGATGCCCGTGCGCGTTGATTAATTGTGCGCCTTCGCCGCGCAGCGCTTCAGTCGCCAGCGGCGCCGGGTCGCCCATTCCGGTCAGCGCGGTTGGGTGAAACTGAACAAATTCAGCATCAGCAATTTGCGCGCCAGCGCGCGCTGCCATGGCAAGTGCCTCGCCATTGGCACCATGCGGATTGGTGGTAACGGCATAAAGATGACCGATGCCGCCGGTCGCCATAATGACGGCGCGGGCGCGAATAAGCAGCGGGCCGGATAGCGCGCTGCCATCGGCAGGGCGCGCAAACACGCCGACCACGCGACCGTTTTCAACCGCCAGTTCATAGGCTGCATAGCCTTCCATAAAATTTATCGACGGGGTGGCTTCGGCGCGTTGCCCAAGCGCTTTCATAATCGCCCGACCAGAGCGATCGCCGCTAATGCTGATGATGCGATTGCGGCTGTGTGCGGCCTCGCGCCCCAGTTTCAAATTGCCGTCATC
>JAKMCZ010000187.1 GCA_022428185.1 Alphaproteobacteria bacterium
GTGCGGCGTACCTTTAAAGACCAGAATATTTATGCGCGCTTTAACGGCCAGCCGACCATTTCCATCGAAGTGGTGAAACGCTTGGGCGCCAATGTGGTGCAAACCACGCAGCAAGTTCGCGATTTGACCAATGAATATACCGCCGACTGGCCGCAAGCCATTGAGGTCGATTTCTCGTCAGACATTTCAAATTTCATTTTTGAAATGATTGGCTCGCTGGAAACCTCCATCTCAAACGCCATTATGTTGGTGATGATTTTGGTGATTGCTGCGCTGGGATTGCGCTCCGCGCTACTGGTCGGCCTGTCAATTCCGACATCATTTTTGGTCGGCTTTTTAATTGTCGACCTGATGGGCATGACGCTGAACATGATGATTATGTTCGGCTTCATTCTATCGGTCGGTATTCTCGTTGATGGCGCGATTGTTGTGGTCGAATATGCCGACCGCAAAATGGCTGAGGGTCTGAAACGCCGCGAAGCCTATGCCATGGCCTCGTCACGCATGTTTTGGCCGATTTTATCATCGACCGGAACCACACTGGCTGCTTTTGGCCCGATGCTGTTCTGGCCCGGTGTCAGCGGCAAATTCATGTCCTATCTGCCGGTCACAGTCATTATTCTGCTCAGCGCGTCGCTGGCAACGGCGATGTTGTTCCTGCCCGTCATTGGCGGCTTGGTCGGCAAATCTGAACAGGAGGGCGATGAATTATTGTCCAGCCTGTCGGGCAATAGCCGCATCAATGTGCGCGAAATGAAAGGCATGACGGGGCGCTATTTACGCTTCCTCAAAATGTGCATGAATTGGCCGATCGCAACGCTTGCGACCGCGATTGCCATTCTCACCAGCGTCGTCATTTTATATGGCGAATATAATAATGGCGTTGAGTTTTCCAGTTCTATTGAGCCGCATCAGGTCAATGTGCTGGTCAAAGGGCGCGGCAACCTGTCGGTCGAAGATGCCGATTTGGCGACCAAATTGGTTGAGGGCATTATCCTCGACATTCCGGGCATCGACAATGCTTTCGCGCAAGCGGGGCCGTCAATCGGCGGCGGCGATGGCGCACCCAATATGGGCGATGGACGCATTCCGGCTGATACGATTGGCCTTATCCGTGTTGAATTTAGCCATTTCTCGACCCGCGTTCCGGCCTCGCAAATCGTTAACGAAATCAATCAGCGCGCGCGCCGCTTTGCCGGTATCCAAGTGGAAGTTCAAGAGCGCGAACAAGGACCGCCGCAGGGCAAAGGCATTGAGATTGAGGTCAGCGGTCAGGACTTAGAGGAGTTGACGCGCGTCACCAATCAGATGAGCAATTATTTGCGCAGCCGCGACGACTTGTATATCGACGTCGAAAACACCCTTCCCCTGCCCGGTATTGAATGGAATTTAAGCGTCGACCGCGAATCGGCCGGACGTTTTCAAGCCGATATTTTGACCGTCGGCAACGTCATTCAATTGGTGACAAACGGAATTCTTATCGGCCATTACCGGCCCGATGATAGCGACGACGAAATTGAAATACGTGCCCGTTATCCCTATGACGCCAGATCATTTGACCGACTTGACCAGCTTCGCGTCCTGACACCTGCAGGCAATGTGCCAATCACCAATTTCGTTAAACGCGAACCGGCCGTAAAGCGCGACACCATTAGCCGTATTGATGGTCGCCGTGTCATTCAATTGCAGGCCGCTATGGCTATCAATCCCGAAACCAATGCGGAATATCTGGCTACTGATCTTGAGAATGATTTTTTGCAGTGGATGGACACGCAGGGTTTTGTTCCTGCCGATGTGAAATGGCGCTTGCGTGGCGCCAATGAGGAAGCCGAAGACGCGGCTGAATTCTTGGGTCGCGCTATGGTCGCCTCACTGCTGCTAATGTTCATTATTTTGCTGATGCAGTTCAACAGCCTCTACTGCACATTGTTGACGCTTTCGACGGTTATTTTATCAACCATTGGTGTGTTGCTGGGCATGGTTCTGACCGGGCAAACATTCTCCGTGATTATGACCGGCACGGGTGTCGTCGCATTGGCCGGCATTGTGGTCAATAATTCCATCGTGCTCATCGACACCTATCAACGTCTGCTTGCCACCGGCATGGACAAGGTTGATGTAATTTTGAAAACCGCCGGACAACGTCTGCGCCCGATTTTGTTGACCACGGTCACAACCATGATTGGGCTGCTACCGATGGCTATTCAGGCCTCAATAAATATGGTTGAGCGCTCGGTGCAATTTGGTGAGCCAACTGCCGCTTGGTGGGTTCAGCTTTCAACCGCGATTATTTTCGGCCTCGGCTTTTCAACATTGCTGACGCTTATTTTGGTGCCGGTGATGCTGCGCTTGCCGGATTATTTGCGTGAAACATTCAGCTTTTCCAAAAGCCGGCCCGATTTGCACGACACCATGCGCGGCAGTGACGGTTCTGCCGAGCAAGAACCGGCTGAATAATTTTATTAGCCCTGCTTATAACGCCAATAAGCGTAAGCGCTGACCGGCAAAACCGCATAATAAGCAATGCTCATCGCGGTTAATGTCAGCCACGGGAAGGTAAACAGCATGACCGCTGTAAGGCCGATAAACAGCATGAGCGGCAACACCAAATCACGGCGAATATGGGTCAGCCCTTTGCCCGAAAAAGTCGGCAAAGTGGAAACCATAAGCAGGCCAACGGCTATTGTGTTGGCTAAAATAATCGAAGGATATTGCGCCAAATCGACAATTTCAGCCACTTGCAGATAAATCGGAAACATAACCAAACCACCGGCGGACGGTGATGGCACGCCGATAAAGAAGCGGTTTTTCCATGCCGGTCGGTCGGCTTCTTCCATATCGACATTGAAGCGCGCCAGCCGTAGCGCGCAACAAACCGAATAAACCAGAATAATCGCCCAGCCCAATCGACCGGTTGACTGCAGCGCCCAAAGATAAACCAGCAATACCGGCGCAATGCCGAAATTGACAAAATCGGTTAGCGAGTCGAGCTGCGCGCCAAGCGGGCTTTCCGCTTTCAGCAAGCGCGCCAATCGCCCATCAAAGGCGTCGAGAAATCCGGCAATCACAATACACATAACCGCCAGTTCAAAGCGCCCTTCCAGCCCCTGCCGAACAGCGGTAAGGCCGAGGCACAAGGCCAGCAAAGTCACCATATTCGGAATGATGCGCCGAATGGGAAATTGACGCCCCTTCAAGCTCTCACTCACACGGCTACGGGCATTTTTCTCCTGTTTGGTATCGGCCATATTAGCTCGTCAGCGTTTCGCGCTGTTTTTCTTTTGATTTCAAATCAGCCAAAACGGTTTCACCGGCAATCGCCGATTGACCGACCGCGACGCGCGGCACGCCGTCTTTCGGTAAATAAACATCGCAACGGCTGCCAAAGCGGATAAGGCAAAACGTTCACCGGCCTCAAATTCTTGCTCTTCATGCGCGAAACATAAAATACGACGCGCCACCAATCCGGCAATTTGCACCACCACAATCTGTTTACCGCCATCGCTTTCAATCAGCAGCGATTGGCGCTCATTTGCATCGCTTGCCTTGTCTAAATCAGCGCTCAAAAACTGGCCGGTTCGATATAGTGACTTCAGCACCGTGCCTGCCACAGGCATGCGATTAACGTGGCAATTAAACACGTTCATAAACACAGAAATACGCGGCAAAGCCTCGTCGCCCATGCCCAATTCGGGCGGCGGCACGGCTTCGGTAATCATATTGACCACGCCATCAGCGGGGGATACGACCAATCCCTTGCGTTGCGGTGTCACCCGCGCCGGATCGCGGAAGAACCACGCGCACCAAAGCGTCAAAATAACGCCGACCCAGCCGAGAAAGTCTGAGACAAAAAACAACAGCAAAGTCAGCCCGGCGAAAATCGCAATAAAGCGAAAACCCTCGGGGTGAATGGGGAACAGCACTGATTTCAATGCGCGCATGAATTAACTCCTTATCAGGCGGTTTCCGGCACAGCCGAAACACCGTCTTTGAAAAGCTTATACACCACCGCATCATTCAATGCTTCAAAAGAAGCAACAATAATGTTCGGATTGACGCCAATGGTTCGCCAGCTATCGCCGCTATCGTCAACACTTTCAATCGTCACGCGGGTCACCGCTTCAGTGCCGGTGTTCAAAATCCGCACCTTGAAGTCAATCAGCCGCATCGTGTCTATCGCCTTTGCATAGCGTTTCAAATCGCTGCGCAAAGCCATGTCGAGCGCGTTAATCGGGCCGTTACCCGTGCCTTTGCCTTGCACGGTTTCGCCGTCAATAACCAGCGATACGGAAGCTTCGGACACGGTGTTTCCTTTACCGTCATTGCTGATATCGACCTTATAGCCGGTGACATCAAAATAGCTCGGTAAACGCTCAAGCTGGCGTAAAGCCAAAAGCTCGAAAGACGCACCGACACCGTCATAGCTATAGCCGTCCAACTCTTTGTCTTTGACCTCACGCAAAATCCGGTCAATTGCCGGATCTTTGACATCAACATCGATATTGGCCGTTGCCAGACGGTCCAACACATTGCTTTTACCGGCTTGGTCGGACACCAGAATAGAGCGGCTATTGCCGACCGATTCAGGCTTTACATGCTCATAGGTTGATGGATCCTTCATCACGGCGGACACGTGAATACCGCCCTTATGGGCAAATGCTGACGCGCCGACATAAGGCGCATGACGGTTCGGCGTGCGATTGAGAATATCATCGAGTAATAGCGATACGGTTTTCACTTGCGGCAGCTTGTCGAGCGCAATGCCGGTTTCAAATCGGTCGGCATAGCCCGGCTTCAAAAGCAGTGTCGGGATAAGCGAGACCAGATTGGCATTGCCGCAACGCTCGCCCAGCCCGTTAATCGTGCCCTGCACTTGCCGCACACCCGCATTGATGGCGGCCAATGAATTGGCAACCGCATTTTCAGTATCATTATGGGTATGGATACCAAGCTTCTCGCCCTGAATATGTTTGGCAACGTCGCTAACAATGTCGAACACTTCATCGGGCATGGTGCCGCCATTGGTGTCGCATAACACAACCCAGCGCGCACCCGCCTTCAGCGCCGTTTCGGCGCAAGCCAGCGCATAATCGCGATTGGCCTTATAGCCGTCGAAAAAATGTTCACAATCAATCATCGCCTCTTTATCACGCGCGGTGATGGCAGCGACACTTTCGGCAATGCAAGCGAGGTTTTCGTCATTGGAGATGCCCAGCGCGACATCAACATGATAATCCCAGCTTTTGGCGACCAGGCAGGTGGCGGCAGAAGGCGCATCGAGAATTTCCATGAAGCCCGGATCGTTTTCGGCGCTACGACCGGCCCGTTTGGTCATGCCGAAAGCGGTCAGCTTGGCACTGTCGAGGCTGCCCAGCTCGCTGAAAAATTGCGTATCGGTCGGATTGGCACCCGGATAGCCACCTTCCACATAATCGACGCCCAGTGCATCAAGCGCCGCAGCAAGCTTCATTTTATCGGCCACGGCAAAATCCACGCCGGCCGTTTGCTGGCCGTCGCGCATGGTGGTGTCAAAAATATAGAGGCGCTCGCGAGCCATGGCCGCCTATCCTTCTTTTCCCTGCAAACGGGCGACAGCTTTATCATAGCCGATAAGCGGCAGTAAATGCTGCATTTCAGGCCCATGCGCTTGTCCGGTCAAAGCTTGGCGTAACGGCATAAACAATCCGCGCCCCTTTCGACCGGTGCTTTGCTTCAAGGCTTGCGTCCATTCCGACCAACTGGCCTCGGTCAGTTCACCTTGCGGCAGCGCATCAAGTGCGGCTACGACATAGTCTTGATCCTCTGCCTCAATCACCGGCGATACAGGCCCTTTGATGAGATGCAAAATATCGGTGACGTCAGCAAACAAAGTCAGGTTGCCTTTAATGCCGTCCCAAAAACCTGCACCTTCGGGTGCGCCCATATCAGCCAGGCGCGGTGCAGCATCGCCATATTCCATATCGTGCAAAATGCGCGCATTGAGGCGCGTTACATCTTCAGCATCAAAACGCGCCGGTGCGCGACCCAAGCGCGACATATCAAACCCGTCAATCAGGGTCGCCATGTGCTGCACCGGTTCGACCGCATCAGCCGTGCCAAGCCGCGCAATCAGGCTATTCAGGCTCATCGCCTCAACCCCACTATCGCGCAAATCGGCCAGCGATAAAGAGCCAATCCGTTTTGACAATGCGCCACCATCAGCAGCCAGCATGAGCGAGAAATGCGCGAACACAGGCGCATTGCCGCCCAACGACTCAATGATTTCAATCTGCGCTCCCGAATTGGTGACATGGTCTTCGCCGCGAATAACGTGGGTGATTTTACTGTCAATATCATCAACCACACTGGGCAGCGTGTAGAGCCACGAACCATCAGCCCGACGAATGACCGGATCGGACAGGCTAGCGGTTTCAATTTTCTGTTCGCCGCGCACCATATCGTTCCAGACAATCGCCCCACCCGATAATTTGAAGCGGTAATGCGGCGTGCGCCCTTCTTCGGCATAAGTTTCTATTTGGTCATCGGTCAATTGCAATGCAGCGCGGTCATAAACCGGCGGCATGCCACGCGCCAATTGGCGCTTCCGCTTGCGGTCAAGCTCGTCAGGCGTTTCATAGCAGGCATAAACCAAGCCTTGCGCTTTCAGCTTCTCGAAAGCCGCTTCATATTGGTCAAAGCGGTCCGACTGTTTGAAGGTCTCATCATAATCGAGGCCAAGCCACGCCAAATCGGTCTTAATCGCCTCGGCAAATGCCACGGTCGAGCGCGCCTCATCTGTATCGTCCATGCGCAAGATAAACTGCCCATCCTGCCCTTTGGCAAACAAGTAGCAAAACAAGGCAGCGCGAGCGTTACCGACATGTAAATTGCCGGTCGGGCTGGGGGCGAAGCGGGTGCGAACAGTCATAAATTCCTCTGCAAATCTTGTGCGATTATCATCAGGCGCGCGCATCGCGAAAGCCATTGGTTATGGGATAGCGACGGTCACGACCGAAATTTCGGTTGCCGATTTTTGCGCCCGGGGCAGCTTGGCGGCGTTTATACTCCGAGACATAAAGTAAATGCTCAATGCGCTTCACCGTGTCGGCGGCATGGCCGCGCGCGATTATCTCATCAACGCTCAACTCGTCTTCGACCAGCGCGAACAAAATATCATCAAGAACATCATAGGGTGGCAGACTGTCTTCATCTTTTTGGTCAGGGCGCAACTCAGCGCTCGGTGGTTTATCGATAATATTGGTCGGTATCACGATAGCTTGCGGCCCCAAACCGTCGACCGGCAGATTTTCATTGCGCCAGCGCGACAAGGCAAACACCTCGGTTTTATAAATATCCTTAATCGGATTATAGCCGCCATTCATGTCGCCATAGAGCGTTGCATAACCGACCGACACTTCAGATTTATTACCTGTGGTGACAACCATATTGCCGAATTTATTCGATACCGCCATCAACAACGTGCCGCGCAAACGCGATTGGATATTTTCCTCAGTCAAATCAGCATTAGTGCCTTTAAACAAGCCGCCCAAAGCCCCTTCGACCGCATCGACCGGCTCTGCTATCGACACATCGTCGAGCTTAATTCCCAGTGCAGCCGCGCAATCAGCCGCATCATCGAGGCTGGCCTGACTGGTATAGCGTGATGGCAGCATGATGCAGTGCACCCTATCAGCGCCTAGCGCATCGACCGCCATCGCCGCGCATAGCGCGCTATCAATGCCGCCCGACAGCCCAAGCAGCACACCCGGGAAACGATTCTTCTCAACATAATCGCGCAAGCCCATCATGGCGGCAGCGTAAATATCACCGAGATCATCATCGGCGGCGGCTATTTCAGCCGCGTCAACCTGCCAGCCATCGGCCTTGCCCGTGAGCGACAACATATGCGCTTCGGGTTGCCAAGCCGGTCGCTGTGCCACGACATCGCCGCTACCCGAAACGGCAAATGACGCGCCGTCAAACACCAGCTCGTCTTGCCCGCCAATTTGATTGACATAAATCAGCGGCAATCCGGTTTCTATAGCCCGCGCCGAAGCGTGATGGACACGCTTTGCATGTTTTCCGCGTTCAAAAGGCGAACCATTGGGCGATAGCAACAATTCAGCGCCCTGCGTCTGCAAATGAGCGCACACATCGCTAAACCAGATATCCTCACAAATCGGCACGCCGACGCGCACGCCGCGCAATTCGACGGGTTCGGGCAGTTGCCCTGCCTCGAACAGACGCTTTTCATCAAATACCGCATAATTAGGCAAATGGACTTTGTGGCGCACATAAACCTCGCCGCCATCGGCGACCATCACCGAATTATACAGCGCGCCATCTTCGGCCACCGGCAAGCCGAACACCAAAGCCGGTCCGCCCTCTGCCGTATCAGCCACTAATTTGGCTGCTTCATCGGCGACATGGCTCAAAAAGGCGCGCTTCAAAACCAAGTCTTCCGGCGGATAACCGGTCAAAAACAGTTCTCCGGCAACAATTATATCGGCAGCGCCAGAGGCGGCACGAATAGAACGCAACAAATCGGCATTGGCCGCAACTGCCCCAACTGTCGGGTTCAATTGCGCCAGCGCGATTTTCAATGTTTTTGAGCCGTTTTCCATACCGATAAAATAGCTACTCCTTGACTGCTATGTAGCGCGTGGCGCGGTTTTGAACAAGCAAATCAATAGGCAAATCAATAGGTTTCGGCTTGCGCCCAATGGTCGCTTGGGGGCAGACTGTCTAAGTTCTGAGAGGCTCATAGGGGGAAACATGCTCAGTCAGGAAAATTATCATCGCATGACCATAGACCGCCGCGACAATGGCGTGGTGGTGGTGACGCTCAACCGTCCCGAAAAGATGAATGCGATTGATAATCGCATGCACCATGAAATGATGACCTTCAGCCGCGATTTCGACGATGACCCTGATTTGCGCGTGCTGGTTTTAGCCGGTGCCGGTAAAGCCTTTTGTGTCGGTGGCGATTTTAGTGCCGACACCGCTATTGAGATGCCCAGCCTTGCTGAAGGGCGACGCATTGTTGACCATATTCTCGAATGTGAGAAACCGATAATTTCCGCCGTGCAGGGCTATGCGCTGGGATTGGGTGCAAATATCGCCCTGCTTTGCGATATTGTGGTAGCCGGACCCGACGCCAAATTCGGCGACACGCATGTCAAAATGGGCCTCGGCGCAGGTGATGGCGGACAGGTGATATGGCCTTTTCTCATCGGCGTCAATCGCGCCAAATATCATCTCATGACCGGCGACATGGTGAGCGGCAAAGACGCGCATGATATGGGACTGGCCGGATTTTACGCCGAGACGACCGAGGCCGTGCTGGACAAAGCCATGGAGATTGCCGACAGGCTGGCTGAGGGCGCGCCGATTGCCATTGCCGCCTCAAAGGCCGGCATTAACGCATTTTTGCGCCAAGTCGCCGCCGCCGTGATGCCGATAAGCTTGCAAGCAGAAGGATTGAGCATGCGCTCGCAAGACTTCAAAGAGGCGGTTTCGGCCTTTCAAGAAAAACGCAAACCCGATTTTAAGGGCAAATAAGAGGCAATCAGATGACCGAGTATCGCAGATGGACTTTGGCAAAGCACCCAAGCGGTGTGCCCGACGAGGACTGCTTCGCGTTAGTGCATTTTACGCCTGACGCA
This sequence comes from Alphaproteobacteria bacterium, assembly GCA_022428185.1. GTDB lineage: Bacteria > Pseudomonadota > Alphaproteobacteria > RS24 > RS24 > UBA8337. Next base: position 9,645 of record JAKMCZ010000187.1, read on the forward strand.
CTGCAAGATGGACAGGTTTTGATAAAAACCCATTATTTCTCGCTCGACCCCGGCATGCGCGGGCGGTTGAGCGGTGACAGCTATGCCGCTGGCTTGAAATTGGGCGACACGATTGAAAGCGCAGGCATTGGCGAGATTATCGACAGCGCGTCTGACCGTTTTGCGGTTGGCGATATGGTGATGGGCGGACTGGGCTGGACCGAAGCGGTGTTGCACCCCGACCGAGGATTGCAAAAACTCGACCCCGCCTTGTTTGACGATAAAGTGGCGATGACCGCGACCATTGGCGTGCTGGGCGTGCCCGGGCTGACCGCCTGGTTCGGCTTGCAGGATTTGGGCAAGCCTGAAAGCGGCGAAACCCTGATGATTTCGTCCGCCGCTGGACCGGTGGGGGCAACCTGCGGGCAAATTGGCAAAACATTGGGACTGACTGTCGTCGGGCTGGCCGGTGGCGCAGAAAAATGCGCCTATTTGACCGAATTGGGCTTTGACGCAGTGATTGATTATAAGGCCGAGAGCGATTTAGCCGCCGCAATGGCGGCGGCTTGCCCCGATGGCGTGGATATCTATTTCGATAATGTCGGCGGCGAGATGCTGGACGCCGCGATTTTGACCATGAAGCCGAAAGGCCGCATTGTTGTTTCAGGCCAAGTATCTGAATATAATCAGGAAACACCGACAGGAATTCGCCAAACCACGCGCTTCATCACCCATCGGCTGCGCATGGAGGGACTGGTGGTTTATGACTATGCCAAGCAGTTTCCCGAAGCCCAAGCGGCAATGGCGGGGCTGATACGCGATGGCAAGCTGAGCTATAAAGAAGATATAAGCAGCGGCATAGAAGACGCACCGCGCGACTATGCGGCTTTATTCGCCGGAGCCAATTTTGGGCGGCGGCTCATCAAAACCATCTAAACGCTTTATTTTTCCGAATAAAATCCGTATATGAAAGCTGAAACCAACATGAACTCAGGGGTTTAAGATGAGTTGGACACCAAAAAGCTGGCGCGACTTCCCGATTAAGCAAGTCCCCGCCTATCAAGACGCAAAGCAACTGGCTGATGTGGAAGCACGTCTGGCGAGCTTTCCGCCTTTGGTGTTTGCCGGTGAGGCGCGCAATCTAAAAGCCCAACTGGCTGAGGTTTGTGAAGGCCGCGCATTTTTGCTGCAAGGTGGCGACTGCGCCGAAAGCTTTGCCGAACACCATGCCGATAATATCCGCGACACGTTTCGCGTGATGCTGCAAATGTCGGTGGTGCTGACCTTTGGTGCCAAATTACCGGTCATAAAAGTCGGTCGCATGGCCGGACAATTCGCCAAGCCGCGTTCGGCTGATACCGAGACGATTGATGGCGTGGAACTGCCCAGCTATCGCGGTGACATTATCAACGGCATTGATTTTAACGCAGAGGATCGCGTGCCCGATCCCGAACGCCAAATTTCAGCCTATCGCCAAGCCGCCAGCACGCTCAATCTGCTGCGCGCTTTCGCCAAAGGTGGCTATGCCGATTTGACCGAAGTGCATCGCTGGAATCAAGGTTTTGTCGCTGACAGCCCGCAAGGGGCGCGCTATGCGGAAATGGCCGGACGAATTGAAGAAGCCATGTCGTTCATGGCAGCTTGCGGTGTCACCACCGCCACCACGCCGCAAATGGGCATGGTCGATTTTTACACCAGCCATGAGGCGTTGCTGCTCGGTTATGAACAAGCCCTGACGCGGCTCGACAGCACCAGTGGCGAACATTACGACACCTCAGCGCATATGCTGTGGATTGGCGACCGCACACGCCAGCCTGATGGTGCGCATGTCGAGTTCCTCGCCGGCGTTAAAAATCCGATTGGCCTGAAATGTGGCCCGTCGCTGGAGCCCGATGAACTCATTACCCTGCTCGATAAGCTGAACCCCGAAAACGAAGCCGGACGCATCACACTGATTGCGCGCTTCGGGCATGACAATATTGAAAACCACCTGCCCGCACTGGTCCGTAAAGTGGAGAGCGAAGGGCGCAAGGTGGTTTGGTCTTGCGACCCGATGCACGGCAACACGATTAAGGCCTCAAACGGTTATAAAACGCGTCCGGTTGACCGCATTTTGACCGAGGTGCAACGCTTCATGGGTGTGCATCAGGCCGAAGGCACACATGCGGGCGGTATTCATTTCGAGATGACCGGTCAAAACGTGACCGAGTGTCTGGGCGGCGCGCAGGCAATTTCGGAAGAAGATTTGTCGAGCCGCTATCACACACATTGCGACCCACGCTTGAATGGCAGCCAAGCGCTTGAACTGGCTTTTCTGATTGCTGAGGGTATTGGGGAAGTTCGGGCGGCGGAGAAAGTGGCCTGACCTCGAAGCGGTTGCGGCGTTTGCTGATTTACCTTGCCTATTTATGACGATGCTGAGTAGGCTTTCCGCTCGTCATGCAGAACGCCATGGCGGGGGTTGGGAAACTCATAATCCAAAGCTACAATCATATATTGCGAATGTGGCTTGGCGCGAGAGCGTTAAGCCTTTTTTATTTAAGATTGCAGAAAATCGTTCACCTCGCTTTGCGTCCGGGTGATGACTGAATAAGGCTCTGGCCGAATAGGTCGTAGTCGCTCTTTGGACGACTTTCCTACACCCCGGCACCAGCGCAAGCTGGTGTCGCTTTGGGAAAGGGTTGCAAAATGACCGACGAAGAAGCGGGTTATCTAGCCGAAAATCTATGGCTCTATCGGGTGCGACGGCGCATGTCGCGCGAAGCATTAGCCGCTTACATTATGCCAATAGTAGCCTACAGGGATTATGAGTATGGCACGGCGATACCCAGCCATGAGGAAGTTATCCAGTTCGCCAAACGCTTGCAAACAACACCCGAAGCCTTGATGCAGAAGCCTGATTATCAATGGCTGCTGAAAAATTATCGGGTGCGAAAAGTATTGGAGTATCTCAACTTATTGGGAAACAGAAAGCATCGCAAAGCGGTGCTCGATATATTGCGCGGGTTGCAAACAAAATAAAGCGCTACTTCCCGACCATCGCTTCAGCGTCGCTTTGTGCGGTGTTGAGCGCGTCGGTGACGGTTTGGCAGGTCGCCTCAATCACTTTCTCGTCATTGCTTTCGACATAAATCGGGTCGCCGAAGACCAAAGAGCGATTGGCAAATGGCAACGGCAAGCGCGACTTATCCCACGTGCCGGGCAATGGCAATTCAGGGCTGAAGCTGGCACCGACCACCATAATCGCCGCGCCCGATTTAGCCGC
>JAKMCZ010000196.1 GCA_022428185.1 Alphaproteobacteria bacterium
AGCATCGACCATAATCGGCTCAAGCAGACCGGCGCTGGCGCGTCCGGTGCGCAGTCCGGCCAAATCGGTTTTGAACGATGCCAACGCACCGTCCATGCGCCGCTCAATATCATCAATGTTAATGCTCATTTCTGCCTCACATTCAGATTAGTTCTGAACAATGGTGCAAGCGCCTTCGCCTTGCAACACCTGAACGAAACCACCTGAGGTTTGAATTGAAAATACCACAATCGGAATGCCGTTTTCGCGCGACAGCGATACGGCTGACGCGTCCATGACTTTCAAATCTTTCGCCAATACGTCCATATAGCTTAATTGGTCATAGCGTTCGGCCTTGTCGTCTTTTTTCGGATCGGCTGAATAAACGCCATCGACATTCGTGCCCTTCATCAACGCATCGCAACTCATCTCAGCGGCGCGCAAGGCCGCTGCCGTGTCCGTGGTGAAATACGGATTACCGGTGCCGGCGGCGAAGATAACCACGCGCCCTTTTTCCATATGACGTTTGGCGCGGCGGCGAATATAAGGCTCGCAAACCGTGCTCATCGGTATGGCGGATAAAACACGGGTCGGCACGCCCATGCGTTCCAAGCCATTTTGCATCGCCAGCGCATTCATCACCGTCGCCAGCATGCCCATGTAATCGGCCGATGAGCGGTCCATGCCATCGGCTGCACCGGCAAGACCTCGGAAAATATTGCCGCCGCCAATCACCATGCAAACCTCAACGCCCAGGGCGATGGCTTGCTTTACCTCATCGGCGATGCGGTCGACCGTAGCAACATCGATGCCATATTGGCCGTCGCCCATCAGCGCCTCGCCGGAGACCTTTAGGAGAACCCGTTTAAATTGCATTTTGTCGGCCATACCACCCTCGCTATCGTGGAGAAATTATGGCGCGATTCCGTAAGCGGTCGCTATTGCCTAGCTGCCGCTCACCGCAGCCGCCACCTCGGCGGCAAAATCGGCTTCATCGCCCTTATCGACACCGGCACCTAATTCAAAGCGCGCAAAGCCTTTCAAGCTCACCTTGCCACCGATATCATCGGCAGCGTTTTGCAGTAATTTTTCAATCCGTGTTTCGCCATCAATCACAAAGGTTTGACTGGTCAGCACGACTTCTTCGTAAAACTTACGCAAACGGCCTTCGACCATTTTGTCGATAATTTCATCTGGCTTGCCGCTCTCTTTTGCTTCGGCCACCAAAACCGCGCGCTCGCGTTCGGTTTCTGCCGGGTCAAGCTCATCAATCGTTGCAGCCAGCGGATTGGTTGCCGCCACGTGCATGGCAAGCTGGCGACCAAGTGCCTCCAGCTTGGCCGTATCACCGGTCGATTCCAGAGCCACCAACACACCAATTTTGCCGAGACCGTCAACAACCTGATTGTGAATATAGCTGGCAACCACGCCGTTTTCGACGCTCAGCTTTTCTGAACGGCGCAGCGTCATGTTTTCGCCAATCGTGCCGACCATTTCGGTAATATGCGCTTCAACCGATTTACCCGCGCTCGGATAATCCGCCGCCAGCAGGCTGTCATGCCCGTCTGTCGTCAGCGCGACACCGGCAATATCATTAACCATTGACTGAAATGTTTCATTGCGCGCCACAAAGTCAGTTTCTGAATTGACTTCGACAACCGCGCCGACTGAACCCTCAGAGGCCACGCCAACAAGACCGTCAGCCGCCACACGACCGGCTTTTTTAGCAGCTTTTGCCAAGCCTTTGGTGCGCAGCCAATCGACCGCCGCCGTCATATCGCCATCGCATTCCTGCAAAGCAGACTTGCAATCCATCATGCCCGCGCCTGATGTTTCGCGCAGCTCTTTAACCATTGATGCCGTAATTTCACTCATGCAAGCCTCCACTCACTCGCCGCAGCTTACGCTTCGGTCTTTTCGTCGTCGCCTGCTGCAGCTTCCTCAGCAGGAGCTTCTTCAACAGGAGCCTCTTCTGCTGGGGCTTCTTCAGCAGGAGCTTCTTCAGCAGGAGCTTCCTCAGCAGGAGCCTCTTCAAC
>JAKMCZ010000044.1 GCA_022428185.1 Alphaproteobacteria bacterium
CAATATATTCGGCAGTCAGCGCGAAAACATCATGTCCGTCATATTCCTCGTTATTTGAGGCATCCATGAAATAGCTGCCAACATGCTCCCAATCAAAATTCAAATAGGTGCGTTCATTATATTTGTAGCGCAGCGAGGTGTTCGCCAATGTTTCGGGCGCACCATCAATCGTGTTTCCGTCTGAAATCGCTTCACCTTCATGTGTGTCGCCGGTGATTACATTGTCGAAAGCGTATTCGTGCTGGGCAAAAGTCAGATTGGTCGCCAGAGTCCAATCGCGCGCCAACATCCAATTAAGGCTCAATTCGACCCCCATATGGTCGGTATCCTTGCCAATAACGTAATTATCAGTCGCATCGCGGAAATGATAATTTTCCTTTTGCATCACAAAAGCCGTTGCCTCGTATGACAGAGCCGGATAAACCGCGCGATAGCCGATTTCCAGACTGTCTAATGTTTCCGAGTCGATGGCGCTGACATCAGGCGCAATGCCATCGTCGCGGTCGCTGTCGCGCAAGCGATACAAATCAGCTATCTGCGGCGCGCGGGCGGCGCGTGCCAGATTGACAAAGACGCGACGGTTATCTTCCAACCGATGAACAAGGCCGAGTTTTGGCGACACGTCGGAAAAATCGTCCGAGCGGTCGCCAACCCTGAACAGGAAGTCACCATTAACCCCTTCGGCGGCTATGGCGCTGTCGGTAGTATTATTGGTGTAGTCATAATCGGTCAGTTCCCAGCGCAATCCGGTGGTCAAATCGGTCGCGTCGGAGAGCGCCCAAACGGCGTGCAAATAGGGCGATATGACCTGCGCCTCAACCTCAAAATCATAATGCGTGCCGGTTGGATATTTGGTTCCGAAGACATTTGGGTTCGTCTGAACTTGGCTCAGTTCGCCGTCAGTCAATTCGATATCAACACCGCTCGCGTAAGACACGCCGCCAGCATTGCGCGCGTATGAAGCCTGCAGACCGAATGAGGTGTGCTCGTTTTCTTCAAGCGGATCGGCAGTTGACAGGAAGTGCATCAAAAAAGCCATTTCATTGGTGCGGAAATAAGGCGTCAGCGTCAGGGTCGCGCCGCTATCTAAATCGGTGGTCATGCGCAAATAGGCGCGTGTCGATGTAGCATCGCGATAGGCTTCATCATTGTCATTCGCTTTGGCAATCGCTTCGTCTTCGTAAGAAGAAGCATAGCCCGCCGTTTCCTGATTGAGGTTCATTGTTGAGACAGACAGGCGATAGCCCGTTGCGCCGCTTTGCCAAGCCGTTTCCAGCCGCGCTTTTTGCTGCGCGAAATATTGGTCGGCCCGATAGCCCTCGGTCTCGCCGTTCAAATCCAGCGTCAAACGGCTCATAAAAGTGCCGTGGTCTTGCGCGGTTTGAAGCCCCAGCGCGTGACGGCCATATGAGCCGTAAGCGATATCGGCACTGGCGCCGCTTTCATCAAGCGGCGCGGAAATAAAATTGACCAACCCATGCACCGCATTAGAGCCGTAAAGCGCAGAACCCGGTCCGCGCACCACTTCGACCGAGCCGTCATCTTGCGGCATGGCATCGAGCAGCGCATTGACATTGGCAAAGCCGGGCGCGCGCATGGCGATACCGTCTTCGAGATATAAAAATGATCCGGCACCCGCGCCGCCGACCAGAACCGGTGAGCGAATGGCGGTCAGATGTTCTTGCCCGCTGCCGCGATGGATATGCACGCCGGGCGCACGATTGAGCAATTCGACGGGAAACAGATTGATGGTTTCGCTCGGGTCGAGCGTGGCGATATTGCCCGGATTGTCGATGCGCAGGCTATCTGTGCGCGTGGTGGTGACGATAACTTCGTCAATCACCGCTGTTTGCGCGTGGGCTGATGCCATAAGCGACACTCCCATGACCGAATAGGCCACCCATTTTGCAGCTTGATATTTCATGATTGTGCCTCCAGACAAAGGTCAGGCAGTGCCCAACCGCAATAAATCCAAAACCCGAACCAGACCCTTTGGCGTGCCGTCATCGCTGACAAACAAGCACTGAATCTTTAACTCCTGCATTAAGCTTAGGGCTTCCGCAGTTAATTTGTCGCCTCTAATCGTATGCGGCTTGTCGGTCATAATGTCGCTGACCGATTTGCTCAACAAGTCGTCGCCCATATGGCGGCGCAAATCGCCATCGGTAATAATGCCCGCCAAATGACCGCCATCATCAGTGATGCCGAGACAGCCAAAACCCTTTTCGGTCATGACCACAATCGCTTCGTCCATTTTCATGGTTTCGGTCGCCAATGGCAGGTCGTCGCCCTTATGCATGACATCTTCAATACGGCTCAAACTGGCACCCAGCTTACCGCCCGGGTGAAAGTTCTTGAAATCGGCGGCGGAAAAATTGCGCCGCTCCAACAGCGCGACGGCCAATGCGTCGCCCAATGCCAATTGCATGGTGGTCGAGGTGGTCGGTGCCAACCCATTGGGGCAGGCTTCCTCAGCTTTAGGCAGGGTCAGGCAAATAGTGGCTGCTTGCCCCAATTGACTGTCAGCCCCCGAGGTGATGGCAATCAGCGGAATGTTGAAGCGTTTGGTATAGGTCAAAAGTCCGGTCAATTCTTGTGTGCCGCCAGACCAGCTAAGCGCCAAAACCACATCATCGGCGGTAATCATGCCCAAATCGCCGTGGCTCGCCTCAGCCGGATGAACGAAATAGGCCGGTGTGCCGGTCGAGGCCATCGTGGCAGCAATTTTATTGCCAATATGGCCGCTTTTGCCCATGCCGGAAATAATCACCCGCCCTTTAACATCGGCCAGCAGGTCAATCGCGGCGACGAAATTATCACCCAGCGCATCAGATAGCTGCGCCAGTCCGTTGGCCTCGGCGGTCAGGGTATTGCGGGCGGAAGTCAGTGCGTCATGCGCCATCTATCACTCCAAAAGCGTTTTTCAAAAACATGGCTAGTTATGCCTGAATTTGCCGATTAGTCCAATAAGCGACGCAAACGTTGCCGCAACGCGTCATCGCCGTGTGCGAGCGCAAACGCCAGATTGGCTTCCAAAAAACCGTCGCGATTGCCGCAATCATAGCGCGTGCCTTGAAAGCGAAAGCCGTTCATCGGCACGGTGCCGATAAGCTCTGCCATCGCATCGGTAATTTGAATTTCGCCGCCTGCGCCTTTTTTGAATTCCGATAGCGTCTCCATTATCTGCCCGTCGAGAATATAGCGGCCAATGATTGCCAGCGTTGACGGTGCATCTTCGGGTACCGGTTTTTCAACCAATCCCTTAACCTCAACCAGCGCGCCATTCTCCGCGCCGGGATCCAAAACACCATAACGATATGTCTGGTCAGCCGGTACATTTTCGACGGCCACCAAATTGCCGCCAATCGCTTCATATTGTGCGGTCATTTGCGCCAAACAGCCGGTTGTATGCTGCACCATATCATCGGGCAAAATCACTGCAAAAGGCTTGTCGTCGGTCGCTTCGCGGGCGCACCATATGGCATGGCCGAGACCCAGCGGCGCGTCCTGAAAGGTTTCGATAATCTCGGCATTGGCCGGCAATCCGGCTTCAAGCAGTGCCAATTCTTTGGTTTTGCCGCGCGCCTCAAGCAGCTCTTGATAATGCGGCGCATCGCTGAAATGGCTCATAATCGCGCCTTTTTCGGGAGCGGTGACAAACACAAAGCGCGTGCAACCGGCGGCGGCGGCTTCTTCTACCGCCCATTGAATCAGTGGCCTATCAACCACCGGCAGCATTTCTTTGGGAACGGCCTTGGTGGCAGGCAAAAACCGCGTGCCCATGCCGGCAACCGGGAAAACAACAGTATCTATTTTATGTGACATATTAAGCCTCAATGGGAGCAGACGCTTGCAGCGCCATGAATCGGCGATAGAGTAACGTTAAATCAAATGTGACCAATGCGTTGTGATAGGTCAAGTCATGCTAGGGGATAATCGGGGAGGATAGGGTGCTGCGCGCATATGCTTTATGCCTGTTAATGGTTTTGCCGCTTCTGCCTGAATTGGCAGGGGCTGACAGCAGCGCGTTCAAAAACTTCATCACAGAGATAAAAAAGCAAGCCAAAGCGGACGGCGTTTCGCGCCGGCACCTAAAAGCACTCGACAAGCTGACCCCTGACCCCGAAGTGCAACGGCTGGCGGCGCGCCAGCCCGAATATGTGAAACCGATTTGGGCTTATCTGACCCATATGGTGACGCAAGAGCGCTTGCGGCTGGGGCGCGATCAGTTAAAAGCTCGCGAGACCTTTCTCGACAAGTTGGAAGAAGAATACGGTGTGCCACGCGGCATATTAATCGCCATTTGGGGCGTGGAAACCAATTATGGCAGCAATAAGGGCAGTTTTTCAGTGCTGCGCTCGCTCGCCACTTTGGGCTATGAGGGCAAGCGCGCCGATTTCGGTCGCCAGCAACTGCTCTATGCATTACGGATTTTGCAATCGGGTGATATCGGGCTTGAAGACTTTAAGGGCAGTTGGGCCGGTGCGATGGGGCATACGCAATTTATCCCGACCACTTATGCCGACTATGCCGCCGACGGCACGGGTGACGGCATTAAAAACATCTGGACCGAGCCGCGCGATGCGCTGGCCTCCAGCGCCTATTATTTGAAGCGCATGGGCTGGCGGCGCGCCAGCCTGAATATGTGAAACCGATTTGGGCTTATCTGACCCATATGGTGACGCAAGAGCGCTTGCGGCTGGGGCGCGACCAGTTAAAAGCGCGCGAGACCTTTCTCGACAAGCTGGAAGAAGAATACGGTGTGCCACGCGGCATATTGATTGCCATTTGGGGCGTGGAAACCAATTATGGTGGCAATAAGGGCAGTTTTTCAGTGCTGCGCTCGCTCGCCACTTTGGGCTATGAGGGCAAGCGCGCCG
>JAKMCZ010000276.1 GCA_022428185.1 Alphaproteobacteria bacterium
TCGTAAAGTTCTTCCAGCGCGCCTTGCGTGCGCCCCAGCATCAGCACATGCGCGCCTTCATCTGCCAGTGCTTCGGCTACCGCCCAGCCAAGCCCGCGCGTTGCGCCGGTCACCAGCGCCAATTTGCCGTCAAAGCGCATGTCAGCCTTGTTCTGCCAGCAAGGAAAGCTGTTGCAGCTTCTCGTCACCTTGCTGGTCGGTCAGTCCGGTCGGGTAGTCGCCGGTAAAGCAGTGGTCGGTAAATTGCGGGCGTTCAGCATTGCGCCCTTCATCATGGCCCATTGCTTTATACAGCCCGTCAACACTCAAAAAAGCGAGGCTGTCGGCACCGATATGCGCGCGCATTTCTTCCAGACTGTTATTGGCCGCCAGCAGCGCGTCTTGGTCGGGCGTATCAATACCGTAAAAATCAGGGTGGGTGATGGGCGGCGCGCCAATGCGCATATGCACTTCAGTGGCGCCCGCATCGCGCATCATCTCAACAATTTTAACCGAGGTTGTGCCGCGCACAATCGAGTCATCAATCAAAATAACGCGCTTGCCCTCAACGTGGATACGATTGGCATTGTGCTTCAGTTTCACCGAAAAGGCGCGAATACTTTGCTGCGGCTCAATAAAGGTGCGCCCGACATAGTGATTGCGAATAATGCCCAGTTCAAACGGAATGCCGGAGGTTTCGCCATAGCCGATAGCCGCCGGCACGCCGCTATCGGGCACCGGTATCACCACATCGGCCTCGACATGGCTTTCCTCTGCCAGTTGGCGGCCAAACGCCTTGCGACATTCATAAACGCTTCTGCCGCCAACCGTGCTGTCGGGGCGGGAGAAATAAATATATTCGAAAATACACGGGCGCGGCTCCATTGGCGGAAACGGCTTCACGCTTTCCAGCCCGTCTTCGGTGATGATGACAATCTCGCCATTTTCAACCTCGCGGACAAATTTTGCGCCGATAATATCCAGCGCGCAGGTTTCAGAAGCCAGAATATAAGCCCCGTCCAGCTCACCGATAACCAGCGGGCGAATACCCAGCGGGTCGCGCGCGCCAATGAGCTTTTTATTGGTCATCACCACCAGCGCATAAGCGCCTTCGATTTGAAACAGCGCATCGGTAAAGCGCGACAATGTGTTGATGCGCTTGGAGCGCGCAACAAGCTGCAAAATCGTTTCCGTGTCTGAGGTTGATTGAAAAATCGCGCCTTGCTTGACCAATTCATCGCGCAGGGTGAGCGCATTGGTCAGATTGCCATTATGGGCAATGGCAAAGCCACCGCCGGTCAAATCGGCAAATAGCGGCTGCACATTGCGCAAAATCGTTTCGCCGGTGGTTGAATAACGCACATGACCAACAGCCGCCGTGCCTTTTAGCTGGTCAAGAATATTGGCTTTGGTGAAATGGTCGGAAACCAAACCGAGCCGCCGCTCGGCGAAAAAGTTTTTACCGTCAAAGGAAACAATACCGGCGGCTTCTTGCCCGCGATGTTGCAATGCATGCAAACCCAAAGTGGTCAGAGCCGCCGCGTCAGCATGACCAAAGATGCCGAATACGCCGCACTCTTCGCGAAGCCTGTCATCATAAATCGCTTTATGATTTTCGCTCATTTGACCCCTTCCGTGTTACGGATCAAGCGTTCCATCTGGTCGCGTTCCCGCTGTTTATAGCCCGTGTCCTCGTCGCTGTCTTGCACTTCCTCAACTAAATTTTCCAGTTCCTCGCGCGCCGCATCGCGCAAGGCCGCTTCGCCACTTTTGCGCAACCCCTCAAGCTCAGGCCTGCTAAGGGTTTCTCCGATATTGGCGACGCTTAAAGGTAGGCGGTCGAGCGGCACAACAGCCATAAAGGCTTTAGTGCCGGTTTGCAGCAAGGGGCGCAATCTGGCTTCGGTTACGAAGTCAGGATGGTCATTTTCGGGAATCACCGATGACAGGCCGAAATAGGCCATGCAGACGATAAAAAAACCGCGCAACGTGCCGAAGCCGACACCCAGCGTGCGGTCGAGCGCGCTTAGTCCTGTTCCTTTTATCGAAGCGGCGACAAAATGGCCGCCAATCGAGAAGATAATCAGTGAGGTGAGAAACACAATCAGCATCGCGCCGCCGGTTACTGCCCAGTCAATCGTCACATAACCGGCCAGCAATGGTTTGATTGACGGGCCGAGGAAAATCGCCGCATAGCCCGAAACAATCCAGCCGGTGATGGACAACACTTCTTTGGTGAAACCGCGCAACAGCGATAGCGCTGCTGAAATCAGCAATACGGCGATGATGATATAGTCGAGGGCAGCCATGCGTTTTGCCTATCATGAGTCGGGTCTTAAATGCCCGTTCGGTCAGTCGACCGTCGATGCAACGCCCAAAGCCGCAATCAGCGCGGCAAGGTCGTCAATTTCACGCAACGCAACGCCTTTTACCTTATCACCTTT
>JAKMCZ010000281.1 GCA_022428185.1 Alphaproteobacteria bacterium
ACATTATGGCCTTGCGCTTTTTTGAACCGTGCCACGACATCGCCCATCGCATAATTACGCACATGGCCCATATGAATGCGCCCCGACGGATAGGGAAACATTTCCAAAACGTAATATTTGGGTTGGGTGTCGTCCTCAGGCGCGGCAGTGAAGCAATCCGCTTGCTCCCAAGCGGCTTGCCAATGTGCCTCGTAAAGAGCGGGGTCGTAAGGGCGCGCCGCGTCGCTCATCGGCGGTTATCGCGATGCGCGCTGCGCTGCCGCCAAATCGCGGGCGCGCGTCAAAATAATGTTTTCCATTTGCCGTGCCGCACGCGACGATGCGGCAGAGGTGACCCATTGACCGCGCCGGTTGGTTTCACGAAACACGCTGACGCGCAGCGCATCGGCGCGTAAATCGCGCCCGCTAATCACCAAATTAAGCTTTACCCGCTCATTGGGTGTGGTCGGGTCGCTATGCCAATCGGTAATAATCACACCGCCCATCGGGTCGGCGGAAGCGAGCGGCATAAAGGCCAGCGTGTCGAGGCTGGCGCGCCACAAAAGCGCGTTGACACCCAAGCCGACCGGTGTGGCTTTCGAAGCTGCGGCTGAGGGCTTGGCGGCGGCATCATCATTGCTGCGGAAGAAGTCAAAAATCGAGCCGCTTTCCGCCGTTGCCATATTGTCGTTTTGCGGGTAATCGGCCTCAACCGTCAGCGAGCCGCAAGCGGCCAAAACCGACACGGATAAATAAACAAAAAGGGAGCGACTAAAAGCCGAAAAAGAACAGCGCATGGCAAAACCTATCATTATTTGTCCAATGACTATTATGGCCTCACCAAAAAGTAAAGCCTGTTCCGCGCGCGCCATAGCGCAACATTGGCGTGCATTATTGAAGATGGGGTGGCTGGTTTTTTCGCCTTACGCGGTTTTGCTGAAAGCGTCAATTGCACCATAGCCTGCCGCCGGGCCATGGCGACCGAGGCGACGCCATGTTCGTTCATTCATACCGCCCAGCGCATAGGCGGCCAGTGCCAATTCCTGTGCGGCGAAAAACAGCGATACGGCGCGCGCGACGCCGAGCGGGCGTGCACCGGCATGGCTGGCAGTCGCGAAAACCGGCGCGATGAAAATGCGCGAGAACCCGGCCTGTTTGGCGGCTAACAGCTCGCCCATATTATGCACTGCCGCACTGTCATGGGGGCCGGGCGGGCCGCCGCGTTTGGCGGCTTGCGGCACCATAAAAGCCGGGCAATGAAACGCGGCACCGCAGTTTTGCGCCAGACGCCGATCACCGGCAATGGCGAAATAGCGCCCCTCGCGGCGGCACAATGCGGCCATTTCGACAGCCATTTGTCGGCGCGTGGCGTGGTCGTAATCGCGCAATATCAAACCGACATGGCGCGGCCGGTGCGATAAAGCGTGTCGCCAATCAGGCTGGCGCGTCATATCGGAAAACATGAAAACAGCAGGGCGGAGGCCAGGGGCGCGTTTAGGGGCGGGCATGGTAGCGTTCATCGGAGTCGTTCGCATTGAATGTTGAATATAAAGCTTGGCTGTTTTGCTGCACTCTGGCAAGACTTGGGCATGAGTTCTGAAGCCGCACCGCCGCCAGCCTTAGCCGATGTTTTGACGCGTATGCGCGCGGCGCTGGCTGATGCCGGGCGCGATGGCGCGGCGGCACAGCTTATCGCTATTTCCAAAACCAAGCCGATTGAGGCGATTACGCCGTTGATTGCCGCCGGTCACTTATGTTTTGGGGAAAATCGTGTGCAGGAAGCCAAAGAAAAATGGCCCGCCTTGCGCGCGGCGCATGGCGGCATTGAATTGCATCTGGTCGGCCCGCTGCAAACCAATAAAGCGAAAGAAGCGATTGCCTTGTTTGACGTTATTCAGACGCTTGACCGTGAAAAACTGGCTCGCAAGCTGTCGGCGTTAAAAAACGATATCGATGGCGATGATTTTCCGCGCCTTTATATTCAGGTCAATAGCGGCGGCGAGCCACAAAAATCAGGTGTCTCTCCGTCTGAACTAGCCGCTTTTCATGCGCTTTGTGTCGATGAGCTGGGTCTGGTGATTGACGGGTTGATGTGTCTGCCGCCGCAGGACGAGGCGGCGGGACCGCATTTCGCCCTATTGGCTAAGCTGGCTGATGAGTTGGGGTTGGATAATTTGTCGATGGGCATGTCGGGCGATTTTGAAACCGCGCTGGCTTTAGGAGCCACCCATATTCGTGTTGGCACTGCTCTTTTTGGCGCAAGAGATTGAAATTAAGAGCTTTTTTTGTTGATGGTCAGCATCGTATCTGGTGTGGCGTGGCGCAATAAATACGCCATGCTGGCGTGGCTGACGGCAATGCATCCCAATGTCGGCTGAAAATTGGCTTTCTCCAAATGTAAAAATATTGCGCTCCCCGCCCCGGCTTTGGCTGGCGCATCATTATAGCCGAGCTCGAAAAACACATCATAAAGCCGGTCATTTCGCCATAAGCGTTCATGGTTAAACCGGCTGGGGCGCCGGATCGGGCGATTGTAACAATTGGCGTGAACATCATCACACCAGCCGCTTTTTGGCGATATTTGAATGGTCGGCAAAGGGTTTTCGGGGCGCGTGATGCGGTCGGGACGATACCAGATGCGGCGCAATTGAAAGCTGCCAAGCGGGGTTTTTTTATCACCCTCGACTTTATTTGCGGTCACGCCGGCACGGCCCAGCGCGCAGCGGGCGCGGTGCGTGCCGAAGCGCAACAGCCCGTCATGCGCACATGGCGCGCCGAGGGTAACATGGATATGTTTCATAATGGCTAAATTCCGGCAATTTGGTCGATGCTGCAAGGGCTTGTTTTGGTCGTGTTTATTGGGCAAGTTCAGAAAGATTGGGACATAATTGAAAGAGCCGAAAAAAGCTGAACAGGTAGGGATAAGGCGAATGGCGGTGAAACAGAAAATTCTGCTGGTCGAAGATGATGACGCGCTGGCGGAAGTTCTGGCTGAGCAATTGGCTTTGCACGATGAATTTGACTTGACCCGCGTGGACAGCGCCGCCGATGCTTTGGCGCGTGCCGGCGATGGCTTTGATTTAATATTGCTCGATGTCGGCCTGCCCGACCAAGACGGTCGTGAGACCTGTAAAATCATGCGCAAAAATAATATCGCTACGCCGATTATCATGTTGACCGGCGCGGCCAGCGAGGCCGATACGGTTTTAGGTCTTGATACGGGGGCTAATGATTATGTCACCAAGCCGTTTCGCTTCGGCATTTTATTGGCTCGCATGCGGGCGCAATTGCGCAGTCATGAACAAGCCGAAACGGCAGAGCTTGAAATCGGCACCTATATTTTCCGGCCAGCTTTGAAAATTTTGGAGCCGCAAGATGGGGCGGCGAAAATCCGCCTGACCGAAAAAGAAACCAATATTTTGAAATTCCTGCATCGCGCAAGCGGGTCGCCGGTGGCGCGCGACACGCTGCTGCACGAGGTGTGGGGCTATAATGCGCAAGTCTCAACCCATACTTTGGAAACCCATATTTATCGCTTGCGCCGCAAGATTGAGGCCGACCCGTCTGACGCCACATTGTTGCTGACGCTGGAGGGCGGTTACGCGCTGGCGCAATAGCGCGCGCGCTTAAGTGCAAACCGGTTTCAAGAAAACGCGGTTTCCGCCGCTTCTATCACCGGATAGCCCATGACGTAGTCGTCATGCATACGCATGGCGCGACCGGTCGAAATCCTCATCGCAGCGAAATCGCTCAACCCGCGGGCTAATTCGCGCCCGTCTTGACCGAGCATTTGAAAGCGCCGCCGCAATCGCAAGCGGCCATCATTTTGACTGACCCAAGTGGCGATATGCACGCGCTCATCGGCCAATGCGGCGGCTTTATAATCGATCTCATGGCGCGTCACCACAAAGCCGCAATCGCGGTTGCGATAGGCCGCAAAATCAAATCCCAATGCTTTTGAATGTGCCCAAGCAGTGCGCGCCATCCAGCCCAAATAAACGACATTATTGACATGGTTGAAGTCATCAATATCGGCATCGCGCACATCAATGCGCTCGACAAATTGCGGCGCCAATAGCCAGTTGCTATCGGGCAATGCGTCGGTCGGCGGGCGAGGTTTCGTCATCGCGCTAATCTAGCAAGCGCGTGCGCCCCTTGCCAGCGCCAAAGCGGACGCTTAGTCTTGCCTTTAATCGATGGGCCGCTAATTGTTTTTGCCGCGTCGGCAAAGGGAGTGTCATATGAGTTCGACCGAAATCAATGTCAGCCAATTGGGCACGGCGCGCGACGATTTTGAAACCGATAGCGAAAATTGGCCGCCCAATGTAAAGGCGGCGCATGACAAGCCGTCGCCGACGTCGGCGCATTTAGGGCTCGAGCTATTGGCTGTCGATAAGGCGCGCGGCATTGTCGAAATGGCGTTCAATGCCAGCGATAGCCTGTGCAATAAATGGGGCGGTATTCAAGGCGGCAATGTTGCGGCCATGCTCGACGATGCGATGGCTTTTGCCATCGGCCTCAATCTTGATTGGGGGCAAATCAGCCCGACATTGGAATTGAAAGTCTCAATGCTCGCGCCGGCGCGTCCGGGGCGGCTTTATGCGGTCGGGCAAGTTGTGCGGCGTGGCCGTTCGGTCGGTTTTGTCGAAGGTTTGCTTTACGACGATACGGGGCAATTACTCGCCACTAGCTCGTCGACCGCTAATTTCGTAACCCTGAAGAAGCGCGATAAATAGGAGGCGCATATGGCGCATTTAGAAAGTGCAAATAGCGAACAATTGGCTGACGTTGCCGATGAGTTGGCGCTCGCCGCTGCGGTGATGGGCTTTGAGCCGAATAGTTTGAAAATCATGGCGCATCGACCGGAAATCCTGCGTGGCTTCATGGCTTTGAGCGCCAGTGTTTTGGGCCCCGATGCCAAGCTGGAGCCGGGCTTGCGGCAAATGATAGCGCATATTGTCAGCGCCGCAGCAGGGTGCAATTATTGCCAAGCGCATACGGCGCATGGCGCGCATGAGCGCGGCGTTGCCAATGAAAAAATCGAAGCCTTATGGTCTTATGAGACCGATGCGCAATTTTCGGAGGCAGAGCGCGCCGCTCTATCCCTGGCGCAGGCGGCCGGTGCGGTGCCCAATCGGGCGACCAAAGCGCATTTTGAGGCGCTTGGCGTGCATTTTTCAGAGGCTGAAATTTGTGAAATCGTTGCGGTTATTTCGACATTCGGCTTTCTCAATCGATGGAATGACACGCTTGCTACCGAGCTTGAAGACAGCCCGCTAGCCTATGCTGAGAGCCACCTATTGGCTGGCTGGAAACCGGATCGGCATAAGTAACGTATCTTTTACATGAATGATGAAACCCAAATGAACCCGATGCATAAATCGCAATGGCGTTTGCGTCAGGTGACGGACGAGCTTAACGCCAGACCGTTTCCGCGTTTTGCCCTGCCGACGGCGATTTTTCGCCTGTGCCTGTCGGGCACGGCGGCATTTGACGGCTTGCGTGATATTTTGAGCGAGACGTTGACCGATATTGACTGGGATGGCGAAGCACAAAGCCGCCTTATCCGGGCAAGGCTAGGCGATGTGCAGTTTAATATTGAACGTCATACCGAGTTCGTTTCGCTAACAATCATCGAAGAAAAAACCGATAGCGGCTCGGCGGCACGGCATTTGCCGGCCGATTGGTTGGATAAAAATCGCGGCGAAGTGGTGGTCGCGGTCGACTGCCATTGCAGCCTGCGTGGCACGGCGCGTGATGGTTGGACATGTGCCAGCCGCCTTGAGGGCGGGCTGGCTGACGGTTTTTTTGATTTTAAAGTGGCCGAAGACGGGCATACGAAAATTGCCCTCGATTTTGATCCCGATTGCGATGTGCGCGATGTCGGGCGCATCGCGCTGCAAGTGGTCGAAATAGAGACCTATCGTTCTTTTGCCGCTATTGGATTGACCCAAGCGCGCGCCGCGCAAGCCAAGCTGGCCGAAGTCGCCGCGCGTGTGCCGACCAGCATATCATCGGCGGGCAGCGCCGACAGCGAGCGGTTTGATTTGCTCAGCGAATTGACCGGCGAGCTTGAAGAAGTATGGCGGCGAACCTCGTTTCGCTTTGCGGCCTGCACGGCTTATTGGGATTTGGTGACCGCGCGGCTTGCCTCTTTGCAAGAAGGCGCGTTTGACAGCCGCATCACCATTGGTGGGTTTTTGGAGCGGCGTTTGCAGCCGGCGATTGCCACGTATCAATCAACCGAACGCCGCCGCCATGATTTGGCTGAACAAATTGCCGCTATGACGGGTCTTTTGCAAACCCGCATTGAACTGGATATGCAGCAACAAAACGCCGATTTGCTGGCCTCGCTTAATCATGCGGCGGAGCGGCAATTACGCTTGCAACACACGGTTGAGGGTGTCTCGACGGTTGCAATTTCTTATTATCTGGTCAATTTGCTGCGCGCGCCCGCCGATTGGATTTTGGCGCGCCAACCGACGCTTGACCCGCTTTTGCTCAATCTGACCTTGGTTGCGATTACCGTGCCGGTGGTCTGGCTGATGATCCGACGCTTATTGCGCGCCACCAGTCGCACGGCCAATACAGGCCGCAAGACCGACAAAGAAGACTGATTTTTTGGTATCTGTTCGCGCCTGTATTTGCGTTAGGCGTTCTGGAGCGGGCGATGAGATTCGAACTCACGACCCCAACCTTGGCAAGGTTGTGCTCTACCCCTGAGCTACGCCCGCTGCGTCAGAACGAAAATGCTTATGCACCATCGCCGAAGCTTTGACAAGTCTAATTGGCGCGCCAATGGCGCGGGCTGATTTGACAAGCCTCGGTGCGGTGCGGATAGTGCGTTTTTTCTTCAACCGCCACTTGGCAAACGCCCTCGCATGCCCCATTTAAGGGATAGGAGTGAACCCGATGTCGTCAAGCTTTGACCCGCCCGAAAATACACCGCCCGCTTTTGGTGAGCGCGCCAACGGTGGTTCGGCTGGAGGTGATTTGGCTGGTGGTGATGCAATCATTGATGTCAGCACGGAAAACTTCATGGTCGAGGTCATCGAAGCGTCGCAAAGCCGCCTCGTCTTGCTCGATTTATGGGCTCCGTGGTGCGGCCCGTGCAAACAATTAACGCCGCTATTGGAAAAACTGGTCGCGCAATCAGACGGCGCTGTGCGCTTGGCTAAAATGAATATTGACGAGCATCCGGCGGTAGCACAGCAATTGCAAGTGCAGTCCATTCCGGCGGTTTTTGCTTTTAAGGACGGCCAGCCGGTTGACGGTTTTATGGGGGCATTGCCCGAAAGCGATATTAAGCAATTTCTCGACAAGCATTTGGATACGGCGCTCGATCCCTCGCCCGCCGAAGCGTTGATGGAGACAGCCGAAGAGGCGCTGGCCGCCGGTCAAATCGATGATGCGCTGGAATGTTATGGTGCCGCCCTAGAGCAAGAGCCTGATAATATTGCCGCGATGGCGGGTCTGGCGCAGGCGCATTTGGCGGCGGGCAATCAGCAAGCGGCTGAGGCTGCGCTGGCGGCCGCGCCGGTGCATGATAATGATCCGGCTTTGGCGGCGGCGCGTGCCGCTTTGGCATTGGCCGGTAAAACCGAAACCGGCGACATGGCCGATGCCGCGCCGCTTTTGGCCGCGCTGGAGGCCGATGCAAATAACCATCAGGCGCGCTTTGATTTGGCATTGGCGCTGCATGGCGCCGGCCAGCGCGAAGATGCGCTGGATGCGCTGTTGGACATTGTGGCGCGCCAGCGCGATTGGAACGATGATGCGGCGCGCAAGCAATTGGTCGAATTATTCGACGCTTATGGTGCGCAAGATGCACTGGTGATAGCGGCGCGCAAGCGCCTGTCTTCTTTACTGTTTAGCTGATAGGCTGATTTATGGCTTTTGACCTTGATGACATGACCAAATTACCGGACACGGTTCCGGTCTTCCCGCTCGAAGGCGTTCTGCTTTTGCCGCGCGGGCAAGTGCCGTTGAATATTTTTGAACCGCGTTATTTGCAAATGTTTGACGATGCGCTCGCCAATGGACGGCTATTGGGCATGGTGCAACCTTATGATGATGAAAGCGGTGTTGAGGGCTTGCAAAAAATCGGCTGTCTGGGGCGCATCACATCATTTAGCGAAACAGAAGATGGGCGCATGATTGTTTCATTGACCGGCGTGGCGCGGTTCAGCGTTGCCGAAGAGTTAAATGTGTTGACCCCATATCGCCAAATTCGTGCTGATTATCGCCCGTTTGAAAGCGACCTAATCGCCGATGTGGGCAGCCTCGATGTCAATCGCGAAGGTGTGCTCGATGTGTTGAAACGCTATCTCGATGCCAATGGCATGCAGGCCGATTGGCCGGCGATAGAAAGCTCAAACAATGAAGCTCTGGTCAATTCCTTATGCATTATCAGCCCGTATGGGGCGCAAGAAAAACAAGCCATGCTGGAGGCGGCGACGCTGGCCGAGCGGGCTGAGATTTTAATCGCGCTCACCGAAATGGTTTTGGCTCAATTGGCTCAATCGGGCGGTGCCAATGATAATGCGGTGCAATAGGCAGGATAGATTTTATGAGCAAGGCTGAAAAACTCGACCCCGCGCTTTTGGAACTGCTGGTCTGTCCGGTCAGTCACGGGCCGCTCTCTTATGATGAAAAAGCGGCGGAGTTGGTGTCGAAAGAAGCCGGTCTGGCCTTTCCGGTGCGCGACGGCATTCCGATTATGCTGGTCGATGAAGCGCGCAAGCTGAACGCTGACTGATTAAAAATAACCATCACAACAAATTAAAACCCATGTCCGCGCATCAGGCGCGGTAAATCGCTGGTGCCACGATTGGCTTGGCTGCGAAAACGGTGCGCCAAACGCGGCGCATTTGCTGTCAAGCGGGCGGTCAAAGCCAGACCCAGACGCGCGATGGGGCGTGCGGGCGATGGCGCAGAAAAAACCTGCGCCAAAATATGCGTCGTCGCGGCCATTGCACCGCTATCGGTGCGGCGCAAAGCTTGGTAGTCGCCAAGGGCACCCGGTGCGTCATAAGCCAGCCCAAGCCCGCGCGCCGCAAACAAGCAATCTGCCAATTGCGCCGCATCGCGCATGGACAGGTTGAAACCCTGCCCGGCCAGCGGGTGGATAATGTGTGCCGCCTCGCCAAGCAGGCATAATTTGCCGTCAACATATTGTTCCGCCAATTTGAGTGCCAGCGGCTGCACGGCGCGCTCGGTTGCAAGGCTGGTCGCGCCAATCTGTGCGTCGCCGTTCAAGGCTTGGGTGAGTTCATGGTTAAAAATCTCGGCGGTGCATGATGCCAGAGCGTGGGCGCGTGCATTTGGCAGGCTCCAAATCAATGCGCGTTGATGTGCGTCGGGCAGCGGCAATAAGGCCAGCGGCCCGTCGGGCAAAAACAACTGCACCGCTTTATTGCCGTGCGGCTTATCCGAGCGCAGCGTGGCGACCAATGCGCTGGCTTGATAATCATGCACCAGCGGTTTGCCGGCAGCGCGGTGTCGCCAAGCAGGCGCGCCGTCTTGCCCATTGGCGGTGCAATCGACCAGCAAAGCGGCGCGCATGGTCTGCCCGTCGGCAAAATGCGCATCGCCCGTCGCCGTGTCAAAATCGATCAATGCGCTATCGGCGGCGGATAGATTAGCGGCAGCGCCGGTTTTGGAAATGGCGTCGTCGGTCGACGAGATGAGCGCGCGCGCCAGCGCCGCGCGGCAAACAATATGCGCCAGAACCGACACATCGTCTTTCGTTGTTGCGTCTTGTGGGGTTGGCGGGTCGGCAAACTCCAATCCGAGGTCGGAGGCAAAAGCGGCACTGTTGCCATAGACCGCCATATCACAAATCGGCGCGGCGGGGCGGTCAAGTGCCTGCCAAACGCCCAGCGTTTCAAGCATGGTTTTGGCGCTCGGGCTTAGAGCCAAAACGCTTTGCCAGTCGGGCGGTTGGCGCGTGTCTGCTTTTTCTGCTTTGGCGGCTTTCGGCTTGGTCCATAAAACCGGCAAGCGCGCGGCGGTCAAAGCTAAAGCGGTCAGGCGCGCCGTGCTGCCGTCGCCATAAACGATAATTTTCTGCTCTTCAGCTTCTTCTATAGGTGCCATATTTGCCCGCTTTGCTTGCCTGCAACCTGCCGCAAATGCGGGCTTGCGTAAAGTAATTAGGGTGGAAGCAATGCCGCAGGCGAGAAAATTGCACAAATTAGGGTCACAACCTCTATTGCTGCCTAAAAATAGGGCAATAATAGGCGTTATATTGCGCGCGCTGCCGAGATATTGGCGCGTCCGCCGAGCTTAATTTGGCACGGTTTTTGCATAGACCAAGCAGTTTACTAGGGAGCTATTATGGAAACCAACGCAATTGGCGGTGACGTCTTTTTTATCCTCATGGGCGCTATTTTGGTGTTCGCGATGCATGCCGGATTCGCTTTTTTGGAAGTCGGAACGGTTCGCAAGAAAAACCAAGTTAATGCTATGGTCAAAATCCTGTCAGATTTTGGCATGTCGACATTGGCTTATTTCTTCATCGGCTATTCGGTCGCTTATGGTGTCGATTTTCTGTCCTCGGCCTCGGTCATCAGTGGCGATGGCGGTGATGAAACTTATGGCCCTCAAGGCTTGTCGCTGATTAAATTCTTCTTCCTGCTGACCTTTGCCGCCGCCATTCCGGCGATTATTTCCGGCGGCATTGCTGAGCGTGCTCGGTTTGGCCCGCAGCTTTTCGCCTCGGGTCTTATTGTTGCCGTCGCCTATCCGTTTTTTGAAGGATTGATTTGGGGCGGTAATTACGGTTTCCAAGATTGGCTCGAAGCGAGCTTTGGTGCCAGCTTTCATGACTTTGCCGGCTCGGTTGTCGTGCATGGGGTCGGCGGTTGGATTGCTTTCTCTGCCGTTATTTTATTGGGCGCGCGCCTTGGGCGTTATGGCGATAAGGGGTCGGCCTTCCCGCCAAGCTCCATTCCATGGTTGGCACTGGGCAGCTGGCTTTTGTGCATTGGTTGGTTCGGCTTTAATGTGGTCTCCGCCCAATCGCTCGAAGGCGTGTCGGGTCTGGTCGCGGTTAATTCGCTAATGGCAATGGTCGGCGGCATTTTGGCGGCCTTGTTTGTCGGTAAAGGCGACCCCGGTTTTGTCCATAATGGCGCTTTGGCAGGACTGGTCGCCGTATGCGCCGGTTCTGATGTTATGCATCCGGGCGGTGCTTTGGTCACCGGTGCGATTGCCGGTGTGCTGTTCGTCAAAATGTTCGTCTATTGCCAAGAAACCCTGAAAATCGATGATGTTTTGGGTGTCTGGCCCTTGCATGGCCTCGCCGGTGCTTGGGGCGGAATTGCCTGTGGTATTTTCGGCATGGAAGCGCTGGGCGGTCTTGGCGGTGTTAGCCTGATGTCGCAAATTATCGGCACGGTTGTCGGTTGCGGTTTTGCCGCGCTCGCCGGTGCGGTGATTTATGGCGGCCTGAAGCAGACCGTTGGCATTCGTTTGACCGAAGAGGAAGAGCGGCAAGGCGCTGACCTTTCAATTCATAAAGTCGCAGCCAATCCGGAAACCGGTATTAGCTGATTTTTTTGACGCTTATTGATTAAGTTCCCCAACGGCAGCCCGACCGATAGCAATCTATTTGGTCGGGCTGCTTTTTTGTCTGCCTTTCAGGGCGTCAATTTCACGCCCTTGCTTTGGTGTCTTGCTTTAGGCTTTGCACAATAAGGCGCGGCTGCGCTAGTCTGGAAGCGGCTGATTCGAGAATAACCCGAGCGGGCTTATCAGCCGGGCTCGGGTTTTTCGTCTGGATATGAATCTGGAGACAAAAATGCAAAAAGGGGCTTTTGATACCCTGCCCGCCTCACCTTTTTCGCGCTTGCGCGCTTTGCTGGATAATGTGACCCCGCCGCGCCCGCCGATTTCAATGGCATTGGGTGAGCCACAACACGCGCCACCCGATTTTGTGCTCGCGGTGTTGCGCGATAATCTGGCCGATTATGGTCGCTACCCGCCGATTGCCGGAACAGATGATTGGCAAGAAGCAGCGCGTGGCTGGCTGGCGCGCCGCTTTGATGTGACCTCATGCATCGCTGACGCAGCGCAAGTTCTGCCGCTCAATGGCACACGCGAAGGGCTGTTTTTGGCGGCGCAAATTGCCCCACCAAAGCGCGACGGATTAATCGCCATGCCTGACCCGTTTTACCAAATTTACGCCAGCGCCGCCGTCGCGGCCGGGGCAGAACCGCTTTATCTTCCGGCTAGAGTTGAGGCCGGGTTCCTGCCCGATTTGGCCGCGCTTGATGCACTGACGCTCGATCGCTTGCGCGCGCTCTATTTATGTAATCCGGCCAATCCACAAGGCGCGGTGGCGGATAAGGCGTATCTCGACGTGGCGCTTGAGCTCGCCATTCGGCATGGCTTTTTACTGTTGGTCGATGAATGTTACGCCGACATTTATGACCCTGAAACAGTGCCGCCGCCATCTATCTTGCAGCTCATGCAAGAAAAAAACCTTACCGATGCGCCGCTATTGGCGTTTCATTCGCTGTCCAAAAGGTCAAACCTACCCGGCCTCAGAAGCGGTTTTGTCGCCGGCGGCGCGGGCGCGATGCGCGCCTTGGCTGATTTGCGCCAAATCGCCGGCCCGCAATGCCCGCTTCCGGCGCAGGCCGCCGCCGCTTTGGCGTGGGGTGATGATGCGCATGTGGCGACCAATCGCCAAGCCTATGCAGCAAAATTCGATATGGCGGCTGAGATATTCGCCGACAGTTTCGGCTTCTCAAGGCCTGAGGCAGGGTTTTTCCTGTGGCTCAATGTCGGGCTCGATGGATATTCTGATGGTGAGGCCGCCGCCTTACATTTATGGCGCGAGCAGGGCTTACGCACCCTGCCCGGTGCCTATCTCGCCGCTGACCCCGAAGCGGCCTATGCCGCGCCTTATATTCGTGTCGCGCTGGTGGCGGATGCGGCGACCAATGAGGCGGCCCTGTTGCGGCTCAAAACGGGGCTTGAAGCGTTTTGTGAAACCGCGACCGGATCGGTGGCTTGAGCATGGCCGAGATATTGCGACAGATAAAAGACCGGCTGGCTTTTTTATGGCTGCGCTTGTCTGCCGCGCTGACACTGTTGGTCGTCTTGGCACTGGCCTTGGCCGTGCTCGGTTATGCGCCGCAAGACAGTAGCCTGAATGCCAGTGGCGGCGCAGCGGTCGCCAATTGGTTGGGCCGTCCGGGTGCGATTGCGGCCGATATGGTGCTGCAACTTTTCGGCCTCGCCGTATGGTTAATCTTATTGCCTTTGGGCGCGCGCGCTGCGCGCCAGCTTTCAGGCACGGTGTTAAGCTTACCCAATTGGCGGTTCAGCGCGGCGCTCATTGCGCCATTGCTGATGGCGCTGGCTTTGGCCCTGGGCGGTCGCCAAATCGATCCGCTGGCACCGTTTCCGGGTGGCGCATTAGGGCAATTGCTGGCTGATAATTTGGAAACCGTTTTAGCCGGTTTTTCGTTTTTCATGTCGCGCCAGCTCGAATTGACCTTGGCCTATGGGTTGGGCGCAGTGGCTTTGTTGGCGGCTCTGTTCGGCAGCGGCTTGGTGCTTCGGGCAGGACAGCTTATCCGCTTCGGCGTCGGACAATTGCGACATGCGCCCCGCGCCCTCAGTGCGGTCAAAAGCCGCCTCAATGGCGTTTCGGTGCAACGCTTCGTGGCTTGGTCACGCGCGCTCTGGCCCATGTCGATTTGGCTTAAGCGCGACGATGATGACACCGAGCAAGCCGATGAGACTTATGGTGCCGATGATGATGCGGCGCATGATGTGGCTCATGAGGCGGGCGATATGACCGCAACTCCGGTGCGGGTGGCGGATAAAAAACCGGCACCAAAAGCCGGTCGCCGCGCCGCACGCGAAGCGCAGCCCAGCCTCGCATTTGATAAATCGGATTATGAATTACCGCCCTTGCGGTTATTGACCGAGCATAAAAAACCCCGCCAAGCCGCCAATCTCAGCAAAGATGCATTGGAAGCGAACGCCCGCATGTTGGAAACCGTGCTCGACGATTTCGGCGTGAAGGGCTCAATCGGTCAGGTGCGCCCCGGCCCTGTGGTGACCCTATATGAATTGGAACCCGCCGCCGGTGTGCGCTCGTCGCGTGTGGTCGGCTTGTCCGATGATATTGCGCGCTCGATGAGCGCCGTATCGGCTCGCGTGGCACCGGTGCCCGGCTCAAATGTTATCGGCATTGAGTTGCCCAATCAGACGCGCGAACTGGTCTCCTTGCGCGAGCTGCTCTCCTCAAGCGATTTTGAAAGCGGTAAATCGAAATTGACGATGGCGTTGGGCAAAGATATTGGCGGCGCGCCGGTTATGTCTGACCTTGCTAAAATGCCTCATTTGCTGGTCGCGGGCACGACCGGTTCGGGTAAATCGGTCGGCATTAACACAATGATATTGTCTTTGCTCTATCGACTGACGCCTGATCAATGCCGCCTCATTCTGGTCGACCCGAAAATGCTCGAATTGTCGGTTTATGACGGCATTCCGCATTTGCTCGCGCCGGTGGTCACCGAGCCGAAAAAAGCGGTCGTCGCCTTGAAATGGGTGGTGCAGGAAATGGAGAACCGCTATCGCAAAATGGCGAAAATCGGTGTGCGTAATATTGATGGCTTTAATGAGCGCATGCGCGAAGCCAAAGCGTCGGGCGAAACCCTGTCGCGGCGCGTACAAACCGGCTTTGATCCGGAGAGCGGTGAGGCGATTTATGAAGATGAAATTATTGAGACCGAGGTTTTGCCGTTTATTGTCGTGGTGATTGATGAAATGGCCGATTTGATGATGGTCGCGGGCAAGGAGATTGAGGCTGCGGTGCAGCGTCTGGCGCAAATGGCGCGCGCCGCCGGTGTGCATCTCATCACCGCCACGCAGCGTCCGTCGGTCGATGTCATTACCGGCACCATTAAAGCCAATTTCCCCAGCCGCATCTCGTTTCAAGTCACGTCAAAAATCGATAGCCGCACGGTTTTGGGTGAGCAGGGGGCTGAACAATTACTCGGTCAAGGCGACATGCTTTATATGGGCGGCGGCGGACGTGTGCAGCGTGTGCATGGGCCGTTCGTGTCTGATGAGGAAGTCGAAAAAGTCGTCACGTTTTTGAAGAAACAAGGCCTGCCGCAATATATCGAGCAGGTGACGGAAGAGCCGGAAGAGATGCCTGATATGGGAAGCGCCAGCGGCGATAGCCTGTATGACCAAGCGGTGGCGATTGTCACGCGCGATGGGCGCGCCTCGACCAGCTATGTGCAACGCCGTCTGTCGATCGGTTATAATCGCGCCGCGCGGCTGATTGAACAAATGGAAGAACAAGGGGTCATCTCGCCGCCCAATCATGCGGGCAAGCGCGAAATATTGGTCGGCAAACATTAATGCGGAAAATTGCGATGCGGAAAAACAAAAATAACAAATCCACCACCGGCCCGTTAGCCATGCTGGCGGCTTTCTGGCTCGCGGCCTTATTGCCTTTTGTTCCGGTCGCGGCATCTGCCGAGCCGGTCGATGCGGCATGGCTGGCGCGCATCAATCAAGCGCTCAAGGCCATACCGCCTTTAAGCGGGCGGTTTCAGCAAAAGCTGCCCAATGGCGGGCATGCTGAGGGTGTTTATGCGATGGACTGGCCCGACCGCTTGCGCTTTGCCTATGATGTCGGCGGCGAGAGCATTGTGACGGTAAAAGGAAAATTTGTCGCCGTGCAGGAAACGCCGGGCGGCGAGCCAAACTGGTTTCCTGTCGCCTTGACGCCGCTTTCAGTTTTGCGCCGCGCCATTGCCGAGGGGATTGACGCGCCCATGGTCACCAACTTGTCCATTCGCACAGATAATTATTCCATTACGTTGGAAGACCCGAGCGGTGATTTGCCGGGCCAGGCCGAGCTGTTCTTTACGCGGCAAGGCGACCGGCTCTATGCTTGGCGGCTGACCGATGTGCAAAATTTGGTGACTTTGGTGCGCCTGTCTGAAATCATCGTGCATGAGAAACTGGCAAATAGCCGATTTGATATTATTGAAGATGACCCAGATGATGAGTGAGTGTGATGGTGCGTAATCGCGACATGAACCCGCAAGACCCGCAAGCCGATGATTGGCAAGCCAGCGCCGAAAGCTTGTTGGCCTTAGAGGCGGAAATCCCGCTTTTATCGGCGGTGCGCGAATTTACCGAACGCGCGGCGCGGGCGCGGTGGTTTGCTGAATTGGGCGAGCCGATTGACCCTAAGACGGATAATTTGGCGCGCGCCTATCTTGATGGGTTGGGGTTTCCCGATGCTGAACCCTTGCCGGTTTTGAATTGGGACGATGCGCTCGACGCCTCTGAAAGCGGCGATTTGAATAGCGCGGCTTGGGAGGCCGAAGAACAATTGCGCGCCGCCTTGACCGACCGTGTGCTTGAGGGCGTGTCTGAGGAAGGTCTTGGCGTAATGCTGGCGCATTTATCGGCGGCGCTGGCTGAGCCGCTGGCGGAAATGGCCGATGAGGCGTTAATGATGGCTGATGAGCCGCCCGATGCGATACGCGATTTGGCGGTCGGTGCGGCGCAGCAAGCGGCCTTTGGCGGTGCCTTGGCGCTGGCGGCGGCGGCGCTTGAAATGGCCGATACGGACGACCAACAAGCCGGACAAGAAGCGCTGGAGCACCCGCTTATGATGCGTTATCGGCTTTTTGAGCTGGGCCGCTGGCCGTTGGCTTTGAGCGGTCGAAGCCTTAATTTATTTTAACCCAAAAAAGGCTTTAGGAGAGACCGATGCGGATTGTCTCGTGGAATATCAATTCGGTGCGCTTGCGCGAAAAACTGGTCATCAAGCTGATGAAAAAGCTCGACCCGGATATTATTTGTCTGCAAGAAACCAAATGCCCAAACGATCAGTTTCCCGAAAAAGCGTTTGCCAAAGCCGGTTTCAGCCACATTGCCAAGAACGGCATTAAGGGCTATCACGGCGTCGCTACGCTGTCGAAGCAGCCTATTATTGACAGTCATATTGTCGATTATTGTAAAAAGGGCGATGGGCGCCATATCGCCGTCACCGTCAAAGCGGGGCGTAAAAACGTCACTGTGCATAATTTCTACGTGCCCGCCGGAGGCGATGAGCCGGACCCTAAGATAAATGACAAGTTTGCGCATAAGCTGCAGTTTCTAAGCGAGATGCAGCGCACCTTTAAAAAGCTGAAAAAACAAGGAAAAGCGGCTGGTGAAGTGCTTTTGGGAGACCTTAATATCGCCCCCGGTGAGCATGATGTTTGGTCGTCCAAACAATTGAAAAACGTGGTCAGCCATACGGCGATTGAAAAGGCTGAATTGGCTAAACTCGTCGCCGCCGCTGACTGGGATGATGTGGCGCGGCGTTTCGTGCCGCCGGAAGAAAAGCTTTATAGCTGGTGGAGCTATCGGGCGCGCGATTGGGCCGCATCTGATCGCGGGCGGCGGCTCGATCATATTTGGGTAACCCCCGATTTATCGCCCGCCGTTTCAGATTATG
Source organism: Alphaproteobacteria bacterium (assembly GCA_022428185.1). Taxonomy (GTDB): domain Bacteria; phylum Pseudomonadota; class Alphaproteobacteria; order RS24; family RS24; genus UBA8337. The sequence continues at coordinate 17,474 of JAKMCZ010000281.1, forward strand.
GCGTGCTGCGCGCGGCACGGGGTTGGCAGCGACCGTCTGACCATGCGCCGCTATGGATTGATTTAAAGAGCTAAATAGGCGACATTCTGCGAGCCAGAAAAGAACAAGGTGAAACGGGAGCAGGTAATGAATATGCATGCAAATATCAGCGCCGATATTCAGGCGGTTTGCGCACGCGCTGCGGCGGAAAGCGATGCCACGGAAACGGCGCGGCAATTATCGCCAGAGCTGGCCCGCCAATTGGCGGCGGCAGGATTTTTCGACATGTTTGTGCCTGCCGCTTTGGGCGGGCAAGAATTAGCGCCGCCTGAGGCGATGGCGCGGCTCAAATATTTGGCGCGTCACGATGCGGCCAGCGGTTGGGTGTCGATGATTGGCGCAACCGCGGCGCTCGGTTCGGCCTATATTGACGGCGCGGTTGCCGGCGATATGTTTGCCGCCAATGAGCGCATCACTTGCGGTATATTTGCGCCCAATGGGCGCGCCATTCGCGATGGTGACGATTATGTTGTCTCGGGCCGATGGGCTTGGGCGTCGGGGTCGGCCAATGCCGATTATATCGGGCTTGGCTGCATGGCTTTGGACAATGCAGATGAAGCGCCTTCGGGCGACAAAATTCGTCTGCTTATGGTGCCGCGCGAGGCGGTGATTTTCCATGATACTTGGCACACGCTTGGTCTGTGCGGAACCTCATCGGGTGATGTCGAACTGGATAAGGTGCGCGTGCCGGTGGCGCACAGCTATTCGATTGCCACGGACACACCCTGGGCCGATGGGGCACTCTACAAAATGCCGTATTTTGCGCTTTTAGCCAGTGGCGTTGGCGCAGTCGCGTTAGGCAATGCGCGCGCCGCGCTTGACGCAATTATCGAATTGGCGACGGCTAAGAAAGCGCAAGGTCATGGGCGCACTTTGGCCGAGCGCAGCGGAGTGCAGGCGGCATTGGCGCAGGCCGAAGCCCAATGGCGTGCCGCCAATGCGTTGTTTGACAATACCGTTTCCGACAGTTGGCAGGCTGCACAAAATGGCGGCGCAGACGCAATTACACCCGAATTAAAGGCTGATATGCGGCTGGTTTCGACCCATGCGGTGCGAAGCTGTGCCGACGTTGTGCGCGCCGTGCACGATATTGCGGGCGGCACATCGGTCTATCTTGACAGCAATATTCAACGTCGCTTGCGCGATGCACAAACCATGACGCAGCATATGATTACCAATGCCGCGACCTATGAGATGGCCGGTCGGGTTTTGTTGGGCGGTTATCATCCGGGCATGCAGCTTTAGGCGTTTTGAGCCAGATTGTCGCAAGCGCGGCGTTGCGCGAGGCTGATACTTGCGCATTGCCGCGCGCCCGATTACGTTACTTTTTCAAAAAAAGGGAGTGCATCATGCTTGGAAATTACACATCACCTTGGATGACTGAGGATTTGACCATCTTTAAAGATGCGGCGCATAAATTTATGATGGCGGAGTTTGTTCCTTTGGCCGATAAATGGCACGAGCAGGGCATGGTCGATCGCGAGGCTTGGAATAAGGCCGGTGAGGCCGGACTTTTGCTGACCTCAATCCCGGAAGAATATGGCGGCGGCGGCGGTGATTATCGCCATGAAGCGATTATGACGGAAGAGCAAACCCGTCTCGGCCTTGGCGGTTGGGGTCAGTCGGTTCACTCGCTGATTTGTTCGCATTACTTCCTCGCCTATGGGACAGAAGAGCAGAAGAAAAAATATCTGCCCAAAATGGCAAGCGGCGAGATGGTGTGCGCCATTGCGATGACCGAACCGGGCACGGGATCAGATTTGCAATCGGTTAAAACCACGGCGTTAAAAGATGGCAATCAATATGTCGTCAATGGCTCGAAAACTTTCATCACCAATGGTCAGCATGCTGATTTGGTTTTGGTGGTTGCCAAAACCGACCCCAAACAAGGTGCCAAGGGCATTTCGCTGATGATTGTCGAGAGCGAGAGCGACGGTTTTGCGCGCGGGCGCAATCTTGACAAAATGGGTCAGCATGCCGCCGACACGTCAGAATTGTTTTTCGACGAGGTTAAAGTTCCCGCCGATAATGTTTTGGGCGGCGAAGAGGGGCAGGGCTTTTACCAGCTGATGCAGCAATTACCGGCTGAGCGTTTGGTAATTGCCAATGGTGCGGTGGCGGCGATTGAGCGCGCGATTGAACTGACACTCGATTATACGCGCGAACGCGAAACCTTCGGCAATTCGATTTTTGATTATCAAAACACCCAGTTCAAATTGGCTGAGTGCAAAGCGGATTGGATGGCGGCACGCGCCATGGTCGACCAATTGGTGCAACAATTGCTCGATGGCAAGCTTGATGCCAATACTGCGGCGGCGGCTAAATTTTGGTGCACTGAGCGCGAAAATGAAATCATTGATACATGCCTGCAATTTTTTGGCGGCTGGGGCTATATGGACGAATATCCGATTAGCCGCATGTATACTGACAGTCGGGTGCAGCGCATTTATGGCGGCTCCAACGAAATTATGCGGATGTTGGTGGCGCGCGCGCTGTAAGGCGCTTTTTGTCGCCCCACGAGCTGCCCATATTTTGCGGATAGTTGACGCTGCCTAAATGAGCAGTGCGGCGTAATAAAGGAACCGATAGATGACCCGCCATAAAACCTCAATTGAGACTTTCAATAACCCCCGCGCCCTTTATCGCATCGGTCTGTTGAGCTTTATAGCGGCGCTCACCGCGCTCATTGTGCTGCCATACTTTGGCGGCGCGCTGGCGCAAGACGCCCAAGAAGCACAAGCGGCGCAAGACGTTGCCGCCGTGGCGGGTGACGCGCCGGGTTTCTGGTCGCTCTTATTCGGCAAGGGCGGGGTGGTGACTTGGGTGATTGCCGTTTTATCGGCCGTCGGCCTGCCGATTGCCGGTATCAAATTATATGAATTTTACCGCATGGATATTTTCCGCCCGCAAGAATTTGATGTCGCATTGGGCGACATGCGACGCGGCAAAACAGACGGTCTGGCGGCGCGGCTCGATGCGCTGGCACATCCGGCGGCACCGCTTATCGCCTTTGCGCTCAGCCAAACCGGCAGTGGTTCTTTGGACGGTGATTTATTGCGCGAAGAATTGACCCGCCGCGCGCAATTTTTGGTGCGCCATTTATCGCGCCATATCTGGATATTGGAACTGATTGCCGCCTCAGCCCCACTTTTCGGCCTATTGGGCACAGTGTTGGGCATGATTGTCGCTTTTCAAGGCGTCGGTCAGGGAGCCGGTGGTGCGGATACGGCATTGCTGGCATCGGGTATTTGGGAAGCTCTGTTGACCACCGCTTTCGGCTTGGGTGTGGCCCTGCCGTTTTCCATCATTGCGGCGATTTTCAATAATGCGGTCGATGATGTGCGCGATAAGGTTGAGGATGCGCTGACTGAAATTTTGGTGCGCGCCGATTCCAATATGCGTAAGCAAAAACAGGCTTAAGCCATGCAGTTGGCTCGCCGTCCTCGCCGCGCCGGATTTATGGGGTTAACCCCCCTCATCGATATGATATTTCTGCTGCTACTGTTTTTCCTATTGGGGTCTGATTTCGTCACCTATGGGCAAAGCCGGTTGGCACCGCCGCGCGGCTCGGGTGGTAATACCAGTGCTCCGCCGCCCATTGTCATCACATTATCTGCCGACGGTGCCTTGAGCTGGAACGGCACACCGGCAAACCAAGATTTTTTGACCCGCGAAACGACACGGCGCGTTACCGCCAATGATGAACAGATATTGGTGCTGATGCCGGCCGGCAATGCCAACATTCAGCAGGTCAGTGATATTATGGATGTGCTGCAACACGCCGGGGCAAAGTCCATCACGCTGGAGCGCGATGTGTTCGATATCGATTTGGCTGATTTTTGAGGAATAAGCGACCATGCAGTTGAAGCAAACCCGCCGCGAGATTAAGAGCATTGATTTATTGCCGCTCATCAATGTCGTGTTTTTGCTTATTTTGTTCGTGCTGATTGCCGGTCGCCCGTCGACCAATCACCCGGCCAATTTACAAGTGGCGCGCTCGACGGTTGAAACCACTCATCAGGGAGCGGCACTCAGCGTCTGGCTCAAGCAAGATGATGCCTTTTATCTGTCCGATAAGCGCGCGGTAACATTAGGCGAACTGGCTGATTTGGTGCGCGATAGGGGATTGGTCGCACAAGGTCTGCCGCTTGAACTGATTGCCGACCGCCGCGCCCACGCCAAGCAATTGCTGGCTTTTCGCCGTGCTATGGCGCGCGCCGGCGTTGGTGAAATTCGCTTGAAGACAGAGATTGCCGGTGAGGCTGCGCAATGAGCCAAGAACCAAATCCGACACCGAACGCCATGCCCACCCAAACAGTTGAAAAAAGCGGTTGGTTTGCGCGCATGCGCGCGCGCCTCATCGCCGTGCCGCCGCGCGTCTGGTGGTCGCTGTTAGCCGCCTCACTGGCGGTTCATATATTTGGTGTCGGCATTATGCTGCTGCTGTTATTTGGTGGCGAGCGTGGCGGCGGGGCCGAGGCTGATAGTATTGTCATTTCCGCCGGTGACGCCGGGCCTGAACAGCTTGATTTGGAATTGCCGCAAAACCTGCCGGTTGAAACGCCGCGCATGGCCGAAGCGCAACTGGATTTGTCGGAACTTTTGGAGGTGCCGCTTGACGCCGACTTCAATGATTTGATGATGGATAATGCGCAAATGGCAGCCATCGCGCCGGCCATGCCGATGCCCAGCGCCGCCGTTACCCAGCGCGCTTTGCCCGGCGGCGGTCTGATTTCAGGCGTGCCGCAAAGCTTTGCTGATTATATCGAGCATTTACAAAAAACCGGTATTGATGTGGTGTTTGCCATTGATGCGACCGGCTCAATGGTGTGGGTGCACCGCACCGTGCGTCAGCGCATGGCGCAATTGGCAACCTATGTGCGCGGCCTGGTGCCTTTGGCGCGGTTCGGCATTATCGCCTATCGCGATTATAATGATATTGATTTTGTCACCCGCATCTCGCAGCCCAGTTTCGACATTGAAAAAGCGCATGCTTTTATGGGCGATATTGATGCGCTGGGCGGCGGTGACCATCCTGAAGCCGTAACCCAAGCCCTGCGCGATGCCGAAACCTCAATCGGTTGGCGCAGCGGGGCGCAACGGGTGGTGATTATTATCGGTGACGCGCCGCCTCATTCGCGTGAATTGAGCGAGGCGGCCGAGATTGCCGAACGCTTCAAATCGCGCGGCGGGCGATTGTCTTTATTGGATAGCCGCGTTGAAGCCAATCGCGCGCTTTTGGGGCGCGGCAAGCCGACCGGCTCGGGGGTTGATTTGGTCAAGCAAGGCGTAATGCCGGTGTTTCGTCGTTTGGCTCGTCTGGGCGGCGGCACGGCGGCAACCTTAGCGGCTGAGCGGCAATTGATGAAAACCCTCGCTTTGCTGATTTTCGACGATCGCTTTCACGATGAGTTGGCGCCGTTTCTGGCTAATTTGGAATAGCCCTCATGCGCCTTTTATTTCTTCTATTCACTGCCTTAATGCTCGCGACCCTGCCGGAAAAATCTTTGGCTTGCAGCACACCGCCGCCGCTTTTGACCGCTGCGCCCGAACGGATTTTGCGCGCGCTTGAAGATGAGGCTGCACCTTATTTGACCGCCATTGATGAATATTCAGTGGCGATGGAGGCGTGTTATGACGGCCCGCTCGGCCCGCTCGAGCTTGCCCCTTTCATCAAAGCGTCAGAGCTGCTGCATCTCAATATGGCTAAGGCGCGCCGCCTTGCGGAAGATAGGGTGCGCGATAATGAACTCGATTATGAAGAGCTTCTCTCATCTGCGCTTTGGTCTGATTTGGAGGCCATGCGCGTCGCCAGTGCCTATGCCCAAGCCTGGGGTGCGTTGGCGGCATCGGTGCGTCATATTTCGGCGGAAGACAAAAAACAAGCTTTGGTCGGCGCGATAAAACAATTGCAGCTTTTGAGCTTTGAATTCAAACATCCGGTTTTGGTGCAGCGCTCTATGTATGGTCTGGCGACGGCTCAGATCGAAGGGGGTCGCGTCCGCGCGGCGGCCAATACGCTGAAGCGGCTGCAACAATCTTTGGCGCGCGGCGGCGCGCCCGCGTTCAAACAATCGGTCGATGATTTTTTTGCCCGCATCACTGCGCCCGGCTATCAACCGCCGGCACCGCTTTTTGACACTGATGGTGCGGCTAAAAGCGATGCGGCTGGCCTCGGCTTTGATGGCAAGGGCAGCGGAAAAGCGGCTGACAAGGCCATCAGGCTGGCACGCCAAGCGCTGGGTGAAGCGCGACCGGCTTCTGAAATTGTCGCTATTTTGGAGCCGGCTTTGCGCGGCACACCGGACAGCGCCCGCGCTGCCCTGGCACTGATTGCCCGCGACCAGCTTTTATTGCGGGCGATGGATTATGCGCCGGGCCCGTCTTTAAGGGTTATTCAGAGCGCTTTTGGCGACGGCCAATATGGTCAAGTGGCAGCAAGCTGGACTGATTTGAAACCTTATTATCCCCTACTGCCGCCCGGCCTAAAGCGGCGGGTCGATTACCAACTTGGTGTGGCGCGCCTTAATCTGGGCGAGCTTATTTTGGCGCAAGACCATTTGGCTGCGGCGCGAAAGGCGACGGTCAATGAAGCCGAGGCCACCCGCATTGATAAGCTTATCGTGCTGGCACGGCTGTCGATTGATAAGCCACCCGACGCGCCGCGTCTTGCTTTGGCGAAAAAATACCGCCGCCCTGAAAAGTTTATTCAGATTGTAAAACCGCCCGATGCGCCGCCGCCAACGCCGGAAGAAACTTTGGATAATATGCTCGATTTGCGCGCGCGCATCGTTTTGGCGCGCGATGCGGCAGCGCGTGGCGATTGGCCCGGGGCTGATAAAAACCTGACCGGCATCGGTCCTGATGAACCGGCGCATCAATTGTTTTTGGGCATGCGCGTGCGCCTGCTGGCTGAGGCTATTCGCGGGCGCATTAAGGCGGGTGAGAATGTTTCTGATATGCGCCGCACGGCGCGCGGTGGGCATATTCTTTATCGCATGTGGCACAATAGCGCTTGCCCGCCCGGTTGTCCGCGCAGCAACGACATGGCGGTGCATCGTGCCGCTTTCGAAACCGCGCTCATGGCTGAACTCGATAGCACTGCCTTTGGGTTTGGCTGGGGCGCTTTTGTTGAGGCGGGTGGCGACATCAAACCGTTTATCGGTCAAGCGCTGGCTTATTTGGTGGCGCAAGCCGACCAAGCGAGATTAACCGCGCTGTTGGAGGACGCAGATGAAGATCTGGCGGCGGTCATATTGAGCCATTGGAAACGCCAGTTGCGCACAATGGACGATAGCGCTGATTTTGACGCGACATATGCGTTTTTAACCGAGCTGATTGATTTGCAGGGGCGACCGCGCGCCGTGTTGCTGGAAGCGCTCATTGGGTATGATT
>JAKMCZ010000006.1 GCA_022428185.1 Alphaproteobacteria bacterium
GTGCGCGATAAAATCACCTGCGGGCCGCGCTGTTCGCGGCGCACATTTTGAATATAGGCACGAATTCGGTCGCCCGGGCGAAACACTTCGCGCGGGATTAAATTATCGCGCCGCACCACGGCTTCACTGCGCCCCAAATCGAGCACCACATTGCCATATTCAACGCGCTTGACGAGCCCATTAATAATCTCGCCGACGCGGTCTTTAAATTCTTCATATTGGCGTTCGCGTTCGGCTTCGCGAACACGCTGCACAATCACCTGCTTGGCGGCTTGGGTCGCAATGCGACCAAATTCAACCGGCGGCAATTCATCAATAATCTCTTCACCAAGCGCCGCTTCAGGATTATCACGCTGCGCAATGGCAAGGGAAATCTCGGTATCGTCATTTTCGACCAGCTCAACAACCGTCACCACGCGCAATAATTTGGTTTCGCCGGTTTTCGGGTCAATATCGACGCGAATGTCATTTTCTTGCCCGTAACGCGCTTTCGCCGCTTTTTGAATGGCATCGGCCATAGCAGACAGGACAATATCCATTTCAATGCCTTTTTCGCGCGCCACCGCGTCGGCGATTTGCAGTAATTCCAGCTTATTTGCACTAATTCCAGCAGCCATTTCCATCTCCTCAGATAGCCGGTTTCCTTGCCACCGGCTCGGTTAATTATTTGCCTTTTGCCGCCCGCAGGCTGGCCTTTAACTCGGTTTCATCGGGCACAAGCCGTGCCTCGCTCACATTATCCAGCGCAAAGCCCAAAATCTGCGGGCCGTCATAGCCCTCCAACTGAACTTGCAGCCGCGCTTCGCCATCAACAAAACCCTCAACAGCCCCGCGAAATCTTTTTTGTCCGTCAATCGGCTGTTGCACAGCCAGCTTTGCCTCATAACCGACCCAATGCTCAAAATCCTCAGGTCGCGTCAAAGGCCGCGCCACGCCGGGCGATGAGACTTCCAGCGCATAAGCACCGGCAATCGGGTTTTCAACATCAAGCACATCGGAGATTGTGTGGCTGATGGTTTCACATTGTTCAATGGTCAGGCCAAAATCGTCATTTTCAGCCATCACTTGCAAAACCATTTTGCCGTCATCGCCGGTCATGCGGATGCGCAAAAGCTGGAAGCCCAGCCCCTCGACCAATGGCTTGAGCAAAGCCAGAAACGGCCGCGCCGGTCCAGGCGCCATGAGATGGGGTGCCATAGCCGACGCCGCCGTCACATCTGCCTCGGTTTTTGCATTTGCTTCGGCTTCGGCTTCGGCTTCTGGTGCAGGCGCACCCGCTCCGGTCTCGCTCATTATCGCATCACTCATCTTCGTATCTTCGTTTCGTATCTTCGTTTCGCATCTTCGATTTGCAACTTCACATTTGCGGCAATAAAAAAAGCGGGAGCCCGAAGGGCAAACCCACTTGTTGAAAAGCAGCTCTGATTTGCGTGGCACTATAGCGATTTAACCTATCCGCGCAAGCCCTTCCTCAAGCCGATTTGACGTACTGCAAATAGGTTGGCCGCCGCCCCGCTGCCAATGCTTTGGCCTCATAACGCGTCCCCGGCCAGTCAGCGGGCGGCATGCGCCAATCATCAGCCTGACACGCTGACCATAAAAAGCCGCCATGGCGTTTAATATGAATGAGCGACCAGTCAATATAAGCGGCAATATCGCTCGCCAGCAAAAACCTGCCTTCGGGGCGCAAAACGCGATGAATGGCGGTCAGATTGTCATCGCTGACAAAACGTCTTTTATGATGGCGGGTTTTCGGCCACGGGTCGGGATACAGCAAATAGACTGCGGCCAGCGAATTGTCGGGCAGCGCGTCCAATACGTCGCGCGCATCATCTTGATAAATGCATATATTTTGCCGGTTCTCATCGCTGATGACGGTCAATAATTTGGCGACACCATTGAGAAACGGCTCTGAGCCGATAAAACCGCAATCGCTGTCAAGCTTGGCGCGCGCTGCCAAATGCTCGCCGCCGCCAAATCCGATTTCCAGCGCATAGGCCTTATAAGTTTCAGAAAACCAATCTTGCGGCGCATGGCGGGCGGTCAAATCGGGGCTCAGCATGGGCAGCAAATCGGCGACCAGACGCGCTTGTTTTTTATGCAAGCGGTGGCCCTGCCGTCGCCCGTAAATCAACCGTCGATTAAGCGGGTTTTTATCCGACGCGCTATCTTGGTCAGAAGCCATTGCCGATTTGGCCTAAAGCGCCGCCTTAATGGCATCGACCAAATCGGTGCGCTCCCAGCTAAAGCCGCCATCGGCATCCGGTGTGCGACCGAAATGACCATAAGCTGCCGTGCGCGCATAAATCGGTTTATTGAGACCCAAATGTTCGCGAATGCCGCGTGGGCTCAAATCCATCACCGCGCCCAACGCTTTTCCAAGCGCGCGCGCATCGACCGAGCCGCCATCATGCATATCGACATAAATCGATAGCGGCTGTGACACGCCGATAGCATAAGATAATTGAATGGTGCATTTGTCAGCCAAACCGGCTGCAACCACATTTTTAGCCAGATAACGCGACGCATAAGCCGCCGAGCGGTCTACCTTGGTCGGGTCTTTGCCCGAAAACGCGCCGCCGCCATGTGGCGCAGCACCGCCATAAGTATCAACAATAATTTTGCGACCGGTCAAACCGGCATCGCCATCAGGTCCACCAATGACAAATTTTCCCGTCGGGTTGACGTAAAAAGCCTCTTCGGGACACATCCATCCGGCGGGCAGAACATTTTCAACAAACGGGCGCACCCGCTCGCGCACATCATCTTGGCTCAAGGCCTCATCATGCTGGGTCGACACAACAACCGAGGTGGCGCGCACCGGTTTGCCGTTTTCATAAGCCAATGAGATTTGGCTTTTACTGTCAGGGCCAAAGCCTTCAACCGCGCCGGATTTTCGCGCCGCCGCCATATCGGCCAGAATTTTGTGTGAAAACGCAATCGGTGCTGGCATCAATTCATCGGTTTCGCGGCACGCATAGCCGAACATAATGCCCTGGTCGCCTGCGCCCTCATCTTTATTGCCGCCATTGGCTGCGTCAGAACCGGCATCAACACCTTGCGCAATATGCGCCGATTGCCCGTGCACGCGCACCATCACATCGGCATATTTCCAGTGAAACCCATCTTGCTCATAGCCGATATCTTTGACCGCTTCACGCGCCAAAGCTTCCATCTCGTCATCACTGACCAGACCAGCCGGGCGAACCTCGCCGGCCATAACAATCAAATTTGTGGTGGTCAAGGTTTCAACCGCGACACGCGATTGTTCATTGCGAGCCAAGAAAGCGTCCAAAATCGTATCGGAAATCCGATCACATACTTTATCGGGATGACCTTCAGAGACCGACTCTGAGGTAAAAACATAATTCGACACAATCGCCCTCCTGTTAAACCGCGCTTTGTGTCGCAAAGCGCGCGCAGTGGGTCAAGGAAAAATTCCCGTGCGGCTTCAGAATTCAGCCTTTTTGCGTGCCGGTAACGCGAGCAATATCATTGACCATAGCGAGGAGGCGACGGCGAATGGCGTCATCATCAATGCGCAAAAATGCCTGATTGAGCTCAACGCCGGGCCCGCTTGACATAAATTCCATGAGCGGGGCAACCGGCGGACTGTCGTGTAATCCATCAACCACGCCATTGCCGGGTCGGGCGGGTTCAACCTCGTCGAGCCCATCATAGAAATAGCCAATGGGCACGCGTAAAGCCTGCGCCAATTCAAACAAGCGGCTGGCCGAAATGCGGTTCAACCCTTTTTCATATTTTTGCACTTGCTGAAATGTGACGCCCAATTTTCCGCTCAGCGCTTCTTGGCTCATATTCAACATTAAGCGCCGCATGCGCACCCGCGCACCGATATAGGCGTCGAGCGCGCGTTCCTTTTTGCGTGGCATGAAACCTCCCCCTTATTATTATTCTTGGCAAGATTATGCGTCAGCCAGACCTTAAGGGCAACCGAGCAATTCTGTCAGGCGGCCTCTCTTTGCCGCTTTGCCCACACAAAAATTAGGCCGCCAAGCCACAGAACCCAAAACAGAAAATCGCCGAAACGAGCGTAAATGGTCGGCGCATGCGGTGGTGGCAGGGGCAGGGAAAACACCCCTTCTTCGCCCAAAGGCACCCGCTCAAGCTGCCGCCCGCGCGCATCAAACGCTGCCGACATGCCGGTATTGGCGGCGCGAATAAGCGGCACACCTTGCTCAATGGCACGCAACCGCGCTTGCGCCAAATGTTGATAGGGGCCGAAGCTGGTGCCGAACCAGCCATCATTGGTTAGGTTGATGAATGCTGCCGGGCGCGTTGCCTCTTTATCATGCGCCCCCGCCAAATGCGGAAATACCGCCTCATAACAAATCAGCGGGGCCAATATTGGCAGGCGCGCGGCCGAGATGCGAGCGCCTGGCGTACCGCTCGAATAACCGCCGCGCAGCCGCGTCAACTGCTCCAGCCCGAGCGTTTCCAAGAAACCCTGCAATGGCAGATATTCTCCAAACGGCACCAGATGATGCTTATCGAGGCGCGCCAATAGCATGCCGTCATGCGACCATAACATCGCGCTGTTGAAATAGGCTGTGCCGTCCGCGCCGGTCTCGCGGCGAATGGCACCGGTCAGCAAATAAGGATTAATCGCAATGCCGTTTTCGCTGTCGGGAAACGCCGAAGCCAATCTTTCGGCAAAGCCCGTGCCCTCATCAATCAGCGCCGGAATGGCGGTCTCGGGCCAAATCAGTAAATCGGTATCGGGCGCATATTTAAGGCCCAGCTTGGAT
>JAKMCZ010000014.1 GCA_022428185.1 Alphaproteobacteria bacterium
GCGCAATGTCGCCGCCGGATCGTTGGTTAAGCGACTGGGACTGACCGAGGGCAACACCCTTCCCCGTCCGCTGGTTGAGTTTTATTACAAAGACGACGCGTTAGGCGACCCGCTTATCAGCGAGGACCATATTGCGGTTTTCGATTGGTGCTCAGAAGCTGAACTGGCCGAGATTGTGGCGTTGGCTAGGAAAATCAATCAGCGCATGTCTGAGATTTTTGAAGCCGCCGGTATTCGCCTTGTCGATTTCAAACTCGAATTCGGACGCGTGCGCGATGGCGACACCACGCGGATTGTGCTGGCCGATGAAATTAGCCCCGATAGCTGTCGGCTATGGGACATCGCTTCGAATGAGAAAATGGATAAAGACCGCTTCCGACAAGATTTGGGCGGCATGGTAGATGCCTATCAGCAAGTGGCCGAACGGCTGGGGCTGGGCAGTGGAATTAATCAGACTTAAACGAGCTTTAGACGGGGTTCAGGAAAAACGATGAAAGCGACGATTCATATCACCCTCAAAAACGGGGTATTAGACCCGCAGGGCAAAGCCATTGAGAATGCGTTGGGGCAACTTGGGTTTGACGGCATTGACGAAGTGCGACAGGGCAAGCTGATTGAGGTTGCGCTGTCGGAGACCGACCCGAAAAAGGCCGAAGCCGCGCTGACCGATATGTGCGAAAAGCTGCTCGCCAATACGGTGATTGAAAACTATCAAATTCAGCTGGAAGACGAGGCTTAATATGCAGGCTGCGGTTATTGTTTTCCCCGGGTCGAATTGCGACCGCGATGTCGCCGTCTGCTTGGAAGCAGCAATGGGCACAGCGCCGCTTATGGCATGGCATGGCGACGCTGAGCTGCCCAAATGCGATTTGATTGTCTTGCCGGGCGGGTTTTCATATGGCGATTATCTGCGCTGCGGTTCGATGGCCGCCAATAGCCCGATTATGCGCGAAGTGGTTGCCCAAGCAGGCAAAGGCGCTGCCGTTTTGGGCATCTGCAATGGCTTTCAAGTGCTGACCGAATGTGGGCTTTTGCCCGGCATATTGATGCAAAATCGTGGGCTTAATTTCGTCTGTCGCAACACCCGCCTCAACGTCACCAATAATAACACGGCCTTCACCGCGCTTTATCAAGCGGGTGAAGAGATAACCGTGCCGGTGGCGCATAATGAGGGCAATTATTTTGCCGATGACGACACGCTGAAACAATTGCAGGACGAAGACCGCATCGCTTTTACCTATGCAGCGGGCGATAACCCGAACGGCGCATGTCTCGACATTGCCGGCATTTGCGACAAAGCCGGTCGCATTGTCGGCATGATGCCCCATCCCGAAAGACGCGCGGAAGCCACGCTGGGCGGCGAAGATGGCAAGCGCATGTTCAAGGGCGTCGTGGAGGCCTTATCGTGAGCCATATTAATGATACTGAGATTACCGAGGCACTTGTCGCCGAACACGGGCTGACCGAAGACGAATATCAAATGGTTTGCGACCATATGGGGCGCACACCCAATTATACCGAATTGGGCGTGTTCTCGGTTATGTGGTCAGAGCATTGCTCGTATAAATCATCGCGCAAATGGCTAAAAAAACTGCCGGTTGATGGCGCGCAGGTTATTCAGGGGCCGGGCGAAAACGCCGGTGTCATCGATATCGGTGATGGCGACGCGGCGGTGTTCAAAATGGAAAGCCATAATCACCCCTCATTCATCGAACCCTATCAAGGCGCGGCGACCGGTGTAGGCGGCATTATGCGCGACGTGTTTACAATGGGCGCGCGCCCTGTCGCAAACCTTAACGCCCTGCGCTTCGGCCAGCCAGACCACGCCAAAACCCGCCACCTTGTGGCCGGTGTCGTGTCAGGCATTGGCGGCTATGGCAATTGCATTGGCGTGCCAACGGTTGGTGGCGAGATAAATTTCGACAAAAGCTATAATGGCAACATTTTGGTCAATGCCATGTGCGTTGGCGTTGCCCGCACCGATAAGATATTTTACGCCGCCGCCACGGGCATTGGCGCACCGGTGGTTTATGTCGGGTCAAAAACCGGCCGCGACGGCATCCACGGCGCGACCATGGCATCGGCAGAATTTGACGATGCGTCAGAAGAAAAACGCCCAACCGTTCAAGTCGGCGATCCGTTTACCGAAAAACTGCTGCTCGAAGCGTGTCAGGAGCTTATGGCCTCTGATGCGATTATCGGGATTCAGGATATGGGCGCAGCCGGTCTTACCTCATCATCGGTCGAAATGGCCGATAAGGGTGGCGTCGGTATTCTGCTCGACCTTGATAAGGTGCCGTGCCGCGAGGAACAAATGACCGGCTATGAGATGCTGCTATCGGAAAGCCAAGAGCGCATGCTAATGGTGCTGAAGCCGGGCCGTGAGCCGGAGGCCGAGGCCATTTTCACCCGCTGGGGGCTAGATTTTGCCGTGATTGGTGAATTGACCGACAGCGGACGCATGGAAGTGTCGCATCAAGGGCAAGTGATTGCCGATATGCCGCTTGGCCCGCTGGCCGATGGTGCGCCCGAATATGACCGTCCGCATGTGGCAACGCCGAAAGCGGCTGATTTCGATAACAGCCTGTTGGACAATGCACCCGATATGGAATACGCGCTCAAAACGCTTATGGCATCGTCTGAAATTGCCTCGCGCCGCTGGGTTTATGAGCAATATGACTCGATGGTGATGGGCGACACCATTGCCGGGCCGGGCGGCGACGCGGCATTGGTGCGGGTGCACGGCACGCAAAAAGCGCTTGCCATCTCAACCGATGTAACGCCCCGCTATTGTCTGGCCGACCCGATTGAAGGCGGCAAACAAGCGGTCGCAGAAGCCTATCGCAATATATCGGCCACCGGCGCGACACCGCTGGCGATTACCAATTGCCTGAATTTCGGCAATCCCGAGCGGCCTGAAATTATGGGCCAGTTTGTCGGCTGTCTTGAGGGTATGGGCGATGCCGGTCGCGCGCTCGATTTCCCCGTCGTTTCGGGCAATGTCTCGCTTTATAATGAAACCAATGGCACAGGCATTATGCCGACCCCGGCGATTGGCGGTGTTGGCCTTCTCAAACAGCTTGATAAAGCAGTCGGCAATCGCTTCAACCAACACGGCTTGGTGATTTATCTGCTTGGCGACACAGAAGGCCATTTGGGTGCATCGCTTTATCAGCGTGACGTGCTCGACAATGACGCGGTATTCGCCCCACCGCCGGTCGATTTGGCAGCAGAAGCGGCGCATGGCGGGTTTGTGCGCCAAGCCGTCGACCAGAGCCTTATCAGCGCCGCGCATGATGTTTCCGATGGCGGATTGGCGGTCGCATTGGCTGAAATGTGCATTGGTCACAATATCGGCGCTGACCTGTCAGCCGCCGGCGATACAGCTTTCTGGTTTGGCGAAGACCAAGCGCGCTATGTGCTGGCCGTGCAAGCCGATAAAGCCGCTGCATTGGAGGCATTGGCTGACGGTTTGGCGCTGAGTAAAATCGGCGTGACCGCTGGTGCGCAATTGAAATTCGGTGATACACTCACCATATCAGTCAAAGAACTGCATAAATTAAACGAGGAATGGTTTCCCTCGCTTATGCAGGGATAAACCAGAGAGGTTTGCCATGCCGATGAGTGCCGGTGAGTTGGAACAGATGATACGCACGGCGCTTCCCGATGCTGAGGTGGAAATCACCGATTTGCGGGGCGATGGCGACCATTATGCGGCGCGCGTTGTGTCACCCGCTTTTAAGGGCAAAACACGTGTGCAGCAGCACAAAATGGTTTATGACGCAATCGAAGGCGGCATGGGCGATGAGCTTCACGCTTTGGCCTTACAAACCGG
>JAKMCZ010000046.1 GCA_022428185.1 Alphaproteobacteria bacterium
CGACGATGAATTTGACCGAGCCGCATGCCGGTTCTGATGTCGGCAATATTCGCTCTAAAGCCATACCGCAAGATGATGGCAGTTATAAAATCACCGGCACAAAAATTTACATCACCTATGGCGATCACGATATGACCGACAATATCATTCATTTGGTCTTGGCACGCACGCCGGGTGCCCCCGAAGGCACCAAAGGCATTTCGCTGTTTGTCGTGCCAAAATTCATGGTTGATGATGATGGCGCGCTGGGTGCGGCCAATGATGTGAAATGCATCGGGCTGGAAGAGAAGCTGGGTATTCATGCCAGCCCGACTTGTGTGATGGCGTTTGGCGAGAATGTCGATGAGACCGGCGGCGCAACCGGTTGGTTGGTTGGCCCCGAGCATGGTGGCATGGCCTGCATGTTCACCATGATGAATAATGCGCGTCTGCATGTCGGCCTGCAAGGCGTTGGCGTGGCTGAAGCGGCGACGCAACATGCGCTGGCCTATGCCCAAGAGCGTAAACAGGGCCGCAAACCGGGCGCGGCGAAAGACGATAATGACGCGGTCGCTATCATCAATCACCCCGATGTGCGCCGCATGTTGCTGACCATGCGCGCCATGACAGATGCGGCGCGCGCCATTTGCTATGAAAACGGCGTGATGGCTGATTTGGCGGACGCGACCGGCGATGCCGAAGCTAAAGCCGCCGCCAAAGCCAAGAATGATTTGCTGACTCCGATTTCCAAAGCTTTCAGCACCGATATCGCCAATGAAGTGGCGTCAATCGGTGTGCAAATTCACGGCGGCATGGGGTTTGTCGAAGAAACCGGCGCGGCGCAATATTTGCGTGATGCGCGCATCTTGCCGATTTATGAAGGCACGAACGGTATTCAGGCGATGGATTTGGTCGGGCGCAAGCTCGGCAATGGCGACACGATTAAGGCCTATATGGCTGAAATTAGCGACACGGCTGAGACCTGTCGCCAGTCCAATAATCCGGTGCTGGTCGATGTCGCCGAGCGCTTGAGCCATGCGCTCGACACGCTGGCCGACACCACCGATTGGCTGGTCGCGCAACGCGGCTCGCTTAATGTGTTGGCCGGAGCCACGCCTTATCTGCGCCTGTTCGGTCTGGTTGCCGGTTGCCACTATTTGGCGCGCGGCGCACATGCGGTGACTCAAAACAGCGTCGAGCCGAATTTTGACCAACGCAAATTAGCCTCGGCGCAATTCTATGCGCATAATCTGCTGTCGGCGGTTGGCGGTCTGTCCGACGCGGTGAAAGCGGGCAATGATATGCTCGACGACATCGGCGAAAGTGCTTTGGCGAGTTAGTCGCAAGTGCTTCTAGCGCATCTCGGTGGGAACAGGCCGACTTCGCATCGCTTCGCGATGCTGCGCCCGACTTACCGCCTTTGGCGGTTCGCTGGCACAAAGCACGCTAGGCCTCGTTTCACTCGGTAAGCGTTTATAGCGTGGCGCAAAGCGCGCCGTGCTTGCCTTCAGGCAAGCGGGCGCTTTTAGCGTAACAAAGCGCAAAACAGTTTGATTTCGCTATCTCCCCAACGCCGCCTATACAGGGCGGAGTTTAAGAGGTTTTTTTAGATGACAGGTTTTGCCGCCATCATTTTAGCCGCAGGCAAGGGCACACGCATGAAATCGGCTTTGCCGAAAGTGCTGCACGAGATTGCCGGTCGCCCGATGCTCGGTCACGCGTTGGCCGCCGCTCAATCGGCAGGGGCAGCGGGGGCGACGCAATTGCTCTTGGTCACTGCGCCTGACCAGCAAGCCGTGCGCGACTATGCTGATAGCCTTGATTTGCCACGGAACTGTTTGACCCATTGTTTACAGCAGCAGCAGCTTGGCACAGGCGATGCGGTGCGCGCAGCGTTTGATAAAGCCGGCAAACAAAACCGTTTTATCGTCATGTTTGGCGACACGCCGCTCATGCGCGCCGAGGTGCTTGCCGAATTAGCCAATAGTAAAAGCGATGTCACAGTGCTGGGTTTTCAACCCGACAATGCCGCCGCCTATGGCCGTGTGGTGATGCAGGGCGACACGCCGAGCGCGATTATCGAATATAAAGATGCCGATGCCGACACGCGCGCCCTGAGCCTATGCAATGGCGGGGCGATGGGACTGTCGCGCCGCGCATTGGAGGCTTATCTGCCACAGCTCAGCAATGACAACGCACAAGGCGAATACTACCTGCCCGATATGGTATCACTGGCGCATGATGACGGCGCCGCCACCGCGCTGGTTATGGCGCAGCCTGATGACACTATGGGTGTCGACAGTCGTGCCGGACAGGCGAAGGCCGAGGCATTGATGCAAGCGCGCTTGCGGCAGAAATTTCTTGATGATGGGGTCGGCATGCAAGACCCCGATAGCGTGTTCCTCAGTTTTGATACTGAAATCGCAGCCGATGTGATGCTGGAGCCGCATGTCAAAATCAATGTCGGCGTGTCTATCGGCACGGGCACGTTAATAAAGGCTTTCACTCATTTAGAGGGTGTGCGCATCGGTGAGAACGCCCAAATCGGACCCTATGCGCGTCTGCGCCCGGGAACCAATGTTGGCGATGAGGCTAAAATCGGTAACTTTGTGGAAACCAAAAAAGCCGATATCGGCAAGGGCGCGAAGGTTAGCCATCTGTCTTATATTGGCGACGCCGAATTGGGCATGGAGGTCAATATCGGTGCCGGCACCATTACGTGTAATTATGACGGCTTCAACAAACATCTGACCAAAATCGGCGATGGTGCGTTCATCGGTTCCAATTCGTCTTTGATTGCGCCGGTGAGCATCGGCAAAGGGGCTTATCTCGGTTCGTCATCTGCCGTGTCAAAAGACGTGCCTGACGACGCGCTTGTCGTCACCCGCGCCGCGCCGCGCCAAATTGCCGGCTGGGGCAAAAAGTTTCGCGCCCGCAACGCCAAAAAGGACAAATAGTCATGTGTGGGATTATCGGTGTCATCGGTCAGCAAGATGTTACGCAATCAATTTTCGATGGTTTGAAGCGGCTGGAATATCGCGGCTATGATAGTGCTGGTATCGCAACCATTAGCGACGGACACCTAGATCGCCGCCGCGCCGAGGGCAAACTGGACGCGCTGCGCGAAGAATTATCAACCAGCCCGCTTAGCGGTGCTATCGGCATCGGTCATACCAGATGGGCGACGCATGGCCCTGCGGTCAAATCCAACGCGCACCCGCATCGCGGCGAGCGCGTGGCGGTCGTTCACAATGGCATTATCGAGAATTACAAAGAATTGAAAGATGCTCTGATAGCTGATGGCATCAGCTTTTCGTCAGATACGGACACCGAAGTCATCGCGCATTTGTTTTCCAAAAATCTCAACGGGCAGGGCGATGTGCACCAAGCCGCCGCCAGCACCTTCGCAGCACTTGAGGGAGCCTATGCCATCGCGTTGATTATTGACGGCAATAATGACCAGATTATCGTTGCACGGAAGGGCAGCCCGCTGGCTATCGGGCAGGGTGATGGCGAGATGTATTTGGGCTCTGACGCATTCGCGCTGGCGCCATTCACCAATCGGGTTTGCTATTTGAAAGACGGAGATTGGGCAATTATGCACCGCGACGGGGTTGAGATTTTTGCGCTCGGCCAAAACAGCGCGGTTGAGCGACCGTTTGAGGTTGTCGATGCCGCCGCCGCTATGGTCGATAAGGGCAATTACCGGCACTTTATGGCGAAGGAAATTCATGAGCAGCCGGAAGTTTTGTCGCGCACATTCGGACAATATATCGACACCGAGGCGCGCCGTGTTTTACTGCCCGACAATGATCTTGATTTCAGCAAAATCAACCGCGTCATTCTGGTCGCTTGCGGCACGGCCTATTTCGCCGCGCAAGTCGGGCGCAACTGGATTGAGCGTTACGCGCGTATTCC
>JAKMCZ010000048.1 GCA_022428185.1 Alphaproteobacteria bacterium
CCTTCACCCTGACCAGCCTGTCATGGCTGGCGCTGACCGGTTTTGCGGCTCTGCCGTTTGCTTTTGGCGAGCTGGATATGAGTTATACCGACGCGTTTTTTGAGGCCATGTCGGGCCTGACCACAACCGGTGCGACAGTGATTACCAATCTCGACACCGCGCCGCCGGGTATTTTGCTATGGCGCGCTCTTTTGCAATGGTTTGGCGGCATCGGCATTATCGTGATGGCGATATCGGTTTTGCCGATGTTGAATATTGGCGGCATGCAATTATTCCGGCTTGAAAGCTCTGACACATCGGAAAAAATCTTGCCGCGCACGGCTCAAATTGCCGGTTCGATTATGCGGCTTTATTGCGCCATCACGCTGGCTTGCGTGTTGTGCTATCTGGCCGCCGGAATGGCAATGTTCGATGCGGTGGCGCATGCCATGACGACCATTGCGACGGGGGGCTTTTCGACACGCAATGAGAGCTTCGGCGCATTTGGCGCACCGGTTGCGATGGTGGCGATTTTTTTCATGTTGGTTTCTGCCGTTCCGTTTGTCGCCTATCTGCAATTGGTCAATCGCAAATTCGACAAATTTGTGCGCGACGAACAAATCCGAACCTTTTTCATTCTCGCCTTTCTCGCCGCGCTGGCGATGTGGATTTACCAAATGACCATGCTGGAGCGCGACACGGGCGCAGCGCTTTTATCGGCCACTTTCAACACCACCTCAATTTTGACCGGCACCGGCTATACGACGACGGATTACGGCGCATGGGGACCGTTTTCAATCGCGCTATTTTTCATACTCACTTTTATCGGCGGTTGTGCCGGCTCAACCGCTTGCGGGCTGAAAATATTTCGCCTGCAAGTCGTTATCAAAGCGGGGTGGCGATATATCCGCCAATTGACCCGTCCCAATGGCGTATTTGTCATTCGCTATAATGGCCGCTTGCTTGATGATGATGTCGCCAATTCAGTGGTCGCTTTTGTGCTGATTTTCATTTTGTCGTTTTCCGCCGTTGCCGTATCGCTGAGCCTGATGGGGTTGGACCCATTAACCGCTTTATCGGCATCAGCCGCCGCCATTGCCAATGTCGGCCCCGGGCTTGGACCGGAGATTGGTCCGACCAGCACTTATGCCGGCCTGCCGACACAGGCCAAATGGGTGCTGGCTTTCGGTATGCTTTTGGGACGGCTTGAGTTTTTGACCGTCTTGGTGCTATTCGCGCCCAGCTTCTGGCGGCGCTGAAGGTGACGTTGAGGGCAGTGCTGACGATTGCAGTTGCGACGGGTCGGGCTGATAGCTGAGCGGCTGTTGCGCGCCGCCAAACAGACGCCCAAACAAATGCCGAATGTCTTCTTGAATACCCAATACGCTGGGCACCAAAAACAATACAATCAGACTGGCAAAGGCCAGACCCCAGGCAATGGTGATGACCATTGGCAGCAAGAATTGCGCCTGCACACTGGTTTCAAACAAAAGCGGCGCAAGTCCCAACACCGTGGTGAGCGAGGTCAGCGTCACGGCGCGCAGTCGGTCGCAAATGCCGTTAATCACCGCCTCGCGCAAATCCTCGCCCGCGCGGCGGCGTTCATCAATTCGGCTGATGAGAATAATCGAATTATTGACCAAAATACCCGACAGGCCGAGCAGACCGACAAGGCTCAAAAAGGTCAGGTCAAAGCCTTGCACATAATGACCCATCACCATGCCGATAAGGCCGAACGGAATGACCGACATAATAATGATGGGGCGCGAATAGCTGGCAAAAACAAACGCCAGCACCACATAAATCAACCCCAACCCAATCATCGCGCCGGTTCCAAGACCGCCCAATGTCTCGGCTTGTTCTTGGCTGCGCCCGCCAAAGCTGAAGCTGATATTATATTTTGCCGCCACTTGCGGCAGCACGGTTTCCGCCATATCGCTCAACACGTCATTCGGGTCGCCGGCTTCATCATCATAATCGGCAATCACCGAGACCGCCACTTGTCCATCGACGCGGCGCACTGCCGAAAACCCGGGCTGTTCAACAATATCGACGACCGCAGTTAGCGGCACATAGCGCGGCGAGCGGCCACCCTGCCCGCTATTTGGCACCGGCAATTCAATATCAGCCAATTGTTTCGGTACCACCCCGCGACGCGGCTGCAGCACGCGCAAGGTCACTTCTTCATCATCGCGGGCAAAGCGTTTGGCAATCGCGCCTTCCAGATTGGCACGCGTCAAATTGCCGATAATCGAATTGGTAAAGCCCAGCACCTCGCCGCGCGTATTTACCTTGAGCAGCAATTCCTGCTTATTGTAATTCAAATCATCACGGGCGCGCGAAATGCCTGAATATTGTTCCAGCGCATCGCGCACTTCCAGCGCCGCTTTTTTCAAGGTTTCCGGGTCGGCATTTTGCAGTCGAATGTCAATATCGCGCCCCGGCGGCCCGCCGCGTCGTTCGCGGATAAACACATAACGAAGCCCGGCAATATCTGGCAATGCCTCGTTCCATTGCTTGACAATATCGCGGGTGCGCACATTGCGTTCTTCGCTGGCTGTCAATTCGGTATAAATCAAGGCGCGCTCGTCACCCGTGGCGGTGCGGGTGCGCCCGATTTGGGTGAACATCACTTTGACCAATTCTTCGCCCTCAGCCGCGCCGCTTTCGGCCAGCAATTTGGCCTCGGCATCGTAAAGCGCTTTTTCAATCAGCCGTGTTCCGGCCAGCGTGTCTTCGCGCTTGGTGCCGGGCTGGAAGAAAATATAAGCATTAACCGCCTCGCCCTCCGGCGATGGGAAAAACCGAAACGGCACACGCCCGCCGGCCAAAAGGCCAATGCAGATAATCAATATCGACAGTCCGACCGCCGCCGTGGTGTAGCGATTGTCATAGACAATTGACACAAAACGCCTGAAACGATTGGCGCGGAAATGTTCGAAGCGGTCGAGGAATATTTTTCTTATACCGCTGCGTTCTTTGCGCGGGCGGGTCAGTGCGTGGCTCAAATGGCCCGGCAACACGAAAAAACATTCAATAAGGCTGGCGATTAGAACCGATAAAACCACCAGCGGAATGGCGCGCACAAACTGTCCCATAACACCGGTAATGAGCAGCATGGGAATAAAGGCCGCCAAAGTGGTTAGCGCAGCAGCGGTAATCGGCATCATCATACGCAGCGCGCCGCCTTCCGCCGCTTCTTGCGCGCTGGCACCGCGCTCGGTCAACGTGGCTGAATGTTCACCGACCACAATCGCATCATCGACAATAATGCCAATGGTCATAATCAGCGCGAACAGCGACAGCATGTTAATCGTCATATCGAGATAAAGCATGACGCCGAAAGTCGCCATCAGCGAGGCCGGAATTCCCGCCGCCACCCAAAAAGCGATGCGCCCGTTCAAAAACAAGAACAAAATGCACAGCACCAAGACCATGCCGCCAAACCCGTTAACCAACAGCACATTGATGCGTTGAATGATTTTATCGGCATTGACGTCAAAAATTTCGACTTTCAACGTCGGCGGTAAAGTCGGCAACGCTTCGGCAATATAGTCGCGCACGATTTGTGTCATATCCAGCGCATCACCGTTTTTGGTGCGTTGCGCGGTCAGGCGAATAGCGCGATTTTCGCCGTTCCACCCCTCTGAGGCATTGGCATCAAAGGTTTCAAAAACCCGCGCCACATCATCGACTTTTATCTGCCGTCCGTCAGCAGTGCTGCGCAAGGTAATATTGCCTACTTCGCTTGCGGTTTGCGCCAGACCGACAGCGCGCACTTGGCGCTCAACATTGCCGCGCAACACACCGCCCGGCACATCGAGCGACGACCCGGCCAGCTTGCCGGCAATATCTTGCGGCGTCATATCATAGCGCCGCAATTGCGCCGCCTGCGCTTCGACCCAAATCTCTTCGTCACGAAATCCTTCAAGTTGAATTTTATCAATACCCGCATCGAGCAACCCGTCGCGCACCTGTTTGGCATAGGCACGCAAGGCGCGCTCATCAAACGGCCCCGATATCAAAACCGAGACGACAGGCTCAAAAAAAGTTTCCTGCGAGATAACCGGCTTTTCGGCATCTTTGGGCAAAGTGATGATGGCATTGACCGCCGCCTCAACATCGGCAATCGCGCGTTGCATATCGGTTTCAGGATAAAACTCGACCGACATGGCGGCAAAACCGTTGCGCGAGGTCGCGTTAAACTGCTTCACCCCGTCGATAAACCGCACTTCCGGCTGAACGGTCGCGACGATATTTTTGTCAACATCCTGCGCCGTCGCGCCGGTCCACGGCACCCGAATATTTACGATTTTAATTTCCGTGGTCGGAAAAAACTGCGTGTTCAATCCCGACAGGCCGAAAAAGCCGAACATAATCATCGAGATGAAAAGCAGATTGGCAGCATTGCGATGCCGCGAAAACAGCTCAACAATGGCGCGCATCGGGTTCATTTAGGGCTGCTCCACCACTTTCACGGCGACGCCCGGCGCGGCTTCATTAAAGCGCGTCATCAGCACCATATCACCGACATTAAGACCGCTTTTGAGCAGAACATGCGCCCCATCATCAACAAAATCATCAATGGCTTTGCGGGCCAAGCGCCCATTCTCAACCAGATAAACCATATTATCGCCATAGAGCGCATCTTTGGAAATCGCCATCACATCGGGCACGGGCTGGGCCAGCAATTCAACCGTCACAAATGCCCCGCCGCGCAAATTGGAGGGCAGCTTGCCGTTCACCCGCGCATAAACATCAACGCCGCGTGTCGCTTGGCTGATTTGCGCCCCGACCCGCTCAATCTCGGCGCGCAATTCAATACGCTCGCCACCCAGTTGCCAGACAATATTCACCGGACGGCCAATCACTTCGCTATTGCGCTCAAGAAAGCGGCCATATTCAGCGTCGGATAAATTAAACACGACATCGAAATTATCGCTATCAAGCAACATGCCGACTTGGTCATTCGGGTTCAGCACCCGCCCCTCGCGCGCCGTGATATTGGCCAGAAAACCGCTAAAGGGGGCGACAACTTTGGTATTGGCCAAATCGCGTTTGGCTTTTTTCACCTGCACATTAATGCGGTCCACCGCCGATTGCTGCTGCTCGGCGCGCGCCGCTTTAATCGTCGCATCCGTGGTTTTATCGTCCACTGTCTTTTGCGACACAGTGCCTTTTTTGAATAATTTCTCGGCGCGGGCTTTTTCTTGACGCGCCAATTTGGCTCCGGCTTGGCGTTCTTTCAACACCGCTTTGGCGCCTTTCAGTTGCGCGCGCGCATCGGCCAATTGGTTTTCATAGGTAAACGGGTCAATCTCCAGCAGCACATCGCCCTTATTGACGCGCGCGCCATCCTCAAAACCGGCACTGGTGGCAATCACCTCGCCCGAGACCAAAGCGCGCAAATTGACTTCGCGGCGCGGCCTTAATTCCCCAAAAGCTGAAATCCGCGGCTGATAGACGCCATAAGCGACTTTTTGCGCCGCCACTGACCAAATAATCTCGCTATTTTCGGCGGGTTTGGTTTGCGGCTTGGTGGCCACCAGCATGGAAAAGCCGAAAACCCCGCCCATTAACACGAGCAGGGGCATGACTATTTTTCTTAGCCTGCCGCCCGAAGCAGGACGCAATTTATGGGATTGCGCGCGCATCCATGCTCCCAAATTGTTCAAAACCTGTTTCATGCTGCCTCTACCGGCACCCTTTGACGCAAAATAACGCTTAACTCTGTCTTAGATATAACGCGTCCGGCGCTCTAAACCAGTCACTTCATTTATACGGCGGAAAACGCCTCACTTCACTTATACGGCGGAAAACGCCTCATCAGGCGCGAATACATAATTTTCATTACAAAACTCGCAGCGCACTTCAACATTGTCTTGCGCCTGCATTTCCGTGCGGTCGGTTTCAGATAATCCGGCCAGCATATTCAATACGCGTTGGCGGGTGCACGGGCAAGCAAATGTCAGGGCGCGCGGCTCAAACACCCGCACCCCGTCCTCATGAAACAAGCGATAGGCCAGAGCCTCGCCGCTCACATCGCTATCCAATAATTCGCTATCCTCAGTGGTCTGCAACAAGATTTCGAGCCGATTCCAATCATCATCAACCCGCTCAGGGTCGCCTTCGGGCGGGGTCTCAATATCCACCTCGCCGCCAGTGGCCGCCATTTGCTGCACCACAATGCCGCCGGCGCGCCATTCGGTTTTGCCGCCGGGCAATAAAAGCGGTGCCGCCGCCAGCTTCAACGCCGTGCCGATTTGCTCGGAGCGTTCAAAATATCCCAATGCCGCATCGGCCAGCGTGTCGCCCTCAAGCGGCACAATGCCCTGATAGCGTTCCATATCCGCGCCTTGATCAACGGTGAAAGCCATATGCGCCTTATCGCCCAGCAAAGCCATAGGCGGCGCGCCCGCTTTTAAGGCCGCCGCCAGCGCCGCCTCGTCAAATTGCGCGAAACCACGCAACCCGCCCAGGCCGTTTTCTTCCGGCGTATAATCGGCCATTAACATGGAAATCGGACCGCTGCCCTGCAATTGCAAAATAAACCGCCCGTCAAATTTCAACATAGTGCCCAGCATGGAAGCCAGCACCAAAGCCTCGCCAAGCAGACGGCTGACGGCTTCGGGATAATCATGGCGCAACAGCACATCCGAGGCGAGGCTGTTCAGCTTGACCGCACGCCCATTGACATTCTGCCCCTCAATGCGAAACGGCAAGGCATAATCGCTTAACCCACTCATAATGACGCTTCCGGCGCGGCCCCCATGCAATGCAGCATGATGGCTTTTTGCGCATGGGCGCGATTTTCGGCTTCGTCAAAAATAACCGACGCCGCGCCATCAATCACCTCAGCCGTCACCTCACTGCCGCGATAGGCGGGCAGGCAATGCATGAAAATCGGCGCATCGCCCATATCCATCAAGTCTTGCGTCACCTGATACGGGCCAAAGGCCGTGGCCCGCGCTTGCGCCTCAGCCGGGTCATCGCTCATCGACACCCAGCAATCCGTCACCAGCGCGGCGGCCTTATCGGCGGCTTGCGCGGCTGTTTCGCATAGCGTGATTTTTGCGCCCTTGTCTTGCGCCGCCTTAATCTCCGCATGGGCAATCGAAAAATCAGCCGGTGTCGCCAGCGCCAATTCAAAATCCAATTGCGCGGCGGCATGCACAAAAGACAGGGCAACATTATTGCCATCGCCCAGCCAAGCCAATTTTTGCCCCGCCAATGCGCCCTTATGTTCTTCAAAAGTCATCAGATCGGCGACGATTTGGCAGGGATGGCTATAGGCCGTCAGCCCGTTAATCACCGGCACATGGGCATGGGCGGCCAGCTCGCTCAATGTCTCATGCGGGCCGGTGCGCAGCATGGCCAAATCGGCAAAACGCGATATGACCTCCGCCGTATCGGCAATGCTCTCGCCGCGTCCCAATTGCATATCGCTTTGGTTCAATATCACCGTCTGGCCGCCAAGCTGGCGCATGCCCATATCAAAAGACAGCCTTGTGCGGGTCGAGGGTTTTTCAAAAATCATCGCCAATAAATAACCGGCCAGCGGCGCGTCATCATCAAGCGTGCCTTTTGGTTTTCCGGCGCGCACGGCTTTGCGTTTATGGGCACTGTTCAGCAAATGACGCAATTTGCCATCGGGCAAATCGGCCAGATCGAGAAAATGGCTCTGATGGTCTGCCAAGCTCATGGCTTATTCTCCTGCCCGCAATTTGGCGCAGGCTTTTTCTAGAGCCGTCACGGCAATGTTAATCTCGTCTTGCGTCACATTGAGCGGCGGCAAAATACGCAGCACATTATCGCCCGCGCCAATGCTCAGCATTTTTTCATTCATTAAGGCGGCGACCAATTGCGTATTGGGCCGCTTGCATTTCAGCCCGACCATCAGGCCGCGCCCGCGCACATCTTCAAATATGTCGTCATTTTCTTCGAGCAGCCGCGCCAAATGCTGGCGGAAATAAATCGCCATATCCTGCACATGAGTGAGGAAGCCGTCATGATTTACCGCCTCCATCACCGCCGTGCCAACCGCGCAGGCCAGCGGATTGCCGCCATAGGTCGAGCCATGCGTGCCGGGCTGCATGACGCTGCCGACAGCCTGTGTCGTCAGCACCGCACCGAGCGGAAAACCGCCGCCAATGCCTTTGGCAATCGCCATCACATCGGGGGTTATGTCGGCCCATTCATGGGCAAATAATTTGCCGGTCCGGCCAATGCCGCATTGCACCTCGTCAAAGCCTAGCAAAATATCATGCTTGTCGCATAAGGCGCGCAAATCGCGCAAAAACGCCGTGCCGACATCGCGCACACCGCCCTCGCCCTGCACCGGCTCGATAAGAATACCCGCGACTTTCTCATCAATCAGCTTTTCAACCGCTGCTAATGACAATTCGGGGCATTGCACAAAGCCTTGCGGGGCCGGGCCAAAACCCTCCAAATAGGCTTGATTGCCGGCCGCCGCCAAAGCCGCCAATGTGCGGCCATGAAACGCACCGGCAAAACCGATAAGCGTCACTTTTTCGGGCGCCCCGTTTTCTGCATGATATTTCCGCATCGCCTTAATCATGCCCTCAGCGGCTTCGGCACCGGAATTTGTAAAAAACACCAAATCGGCAAAACTGGCATCGCATAGCGCGTCGGCCAGTTTTTCCTGTTCGGGAATTTGATAAAGATTGGAGACATGCCACAGCTTTTCAGACTGGGCTTTCAGCGCCGCATTGAGCTTTTCATGCGCGTGACCCAGCGTATTG
>JAKMCZ010000068.1 GCA_022428185.1 Alphaproteobacteria bacterium
ATACGGCTTTACGGCAAGGCGCGCCGGTTTTGCTCAATATTTTTGCCAGTTGGTGCGCGCCTTGTCGGGTCGAGCACCCGACCTTAATGGCGTTAAAAGAAAGCGGCATCACTATTTATGCGATAAATTACAAAGACCAAAGCGGCGCGGCGAAGCGGTTTTTGGCGCGGCTCGGTAATCCGTATCGCGCAATCGGCTTCGACAAGCGTGGCGATGTGGCCCTCGATCTGGGGGTTTATGGGGTGCCTGAAACATTTGTCATTGGCCCCGATGGGCGGGTTTTGTTGCGCCATGTCGGGCCACTGACCCAAAGTGATGTGCGCGAGACAATTCTGCCCTATTTCAAAATGACCGATAAGGAGACACAAAATGCGGTTTCGCGATAAATCACGCCAATATGCGCAAGATATGAATTTTTCAAAAATCGTGCCGCATGATGACAGTTTTGAGCGCGATGTTTGCGATACATGCGGTCTCATCAATTATATGAACCCAAAACTAATCGCCGGTGTGGTGGCGCTTTGGCATCAAGATGGTGAGGATAAAATTCTCATGTGCAAACGTGCCATTGAGCCGCGCAAAGGATTTTGGACGCTGCCCGCCGGATTTATGGAGCAGGGTGAAACCGTGGCCGAGGGCGCAGTGCGTGAAGCGCATGAAGAAGCTTGCGCCGATATTGAAACCGACGCCCTTATCGGCATTTACAATGTCGCGCGCATCGCGCAAGTGCAGATGTTTTATCGTGGTCGTTTGCGCAATCCTGATATTGCGGCAGGGCCTGAAAGCGAAGAGGTCGCGCTGGTCGCGTGGAATGATATTCCGTGGGACGAATTGGCGTTTCCGGCGGTTTATTATGCCCTGCAACATTATTACGAGACCCGCGACAAGGACAGCTTCGCGCCGTTTTCTGAGCCGGAAAACTGGGCCGATACGCCGGGCTTTGAAGCTTTGCGCGCGCGTTATGAGCAAGTTGATAAAACACCCGATGAAAAACCGGAATGAGCTGCCTGACTTGGTTCTTGACTTGGTTGCCTGACAGGGCTGTCTGATGATGAGCGATAAACTCGTTACCGCATTTGAAGCGCAAAAACAGGCGTGCGACTTACTCGGCTCGCCGCTGACGCGCGACATTGTCGGTTTTTGCTGTGCTGATTTCGTCGCCAATGGGCCGGTCGCCAATCTGGTGCGTGGCTGGCAGGGCGACCCGCTCAACGATAATGTGCCGCTTAGGCTGGCCGGTTTTGTCCATCATACTGCCTTGTCGGGCGATGCGTCATTGAACGGTTTTTTCGCCAGTTGCGATGGCGCGTATCACGACAGCGACCGCGTCACACTCGAAACGGCGATGCGCGATTTATTTAGCCGCGAAGAAAAAGCGGCGCGCAGGTTTTTGCGCAGCGCACCGCAAACCAATGAAACCGCTCGTTCGGCCATGCTGCTATTGGCATTTTCTGAGATCAGCAAACGCTTTGCCATGCCTTTGCGCCTGCGCGAAATGGGTGCCAGCGCCGGTCTTAATATGTTTTTCGACCGCTTTCATTACACACTTCAAACCGATAATGGCACGCGCGATTGGGGCGATAAAAAAAGCCCGCTTTCTTTGGAGGCGACATGGCGCGGCACGCCGCCTGATCTGACCGATAAGATTGAGGTTGCCTCGCGGCGCGGCTGCGATTTATTTCCGGTCGATATTTCCAACGCCGATGCGCGGCTGAAATTGCAAAGCTGGATATGGGGCGATATGCCCGAGCGTCGGGCGCGCCTTTTGGCGGCGCTTCAAATTGCCGATACCGCTCCGCCGCAAATCGACCGCGCTGATGCGGCCGGTTGGGTGGCGGCTCAAATTATGCAGCGTCCGGTCGGCGAGGTGACGGTGCTTTATCATTCGATTGTCTGGCCCTATTTGGACGTGTCGCAGCGCTTTGCGATTGAAAGCGCTTTCGCGCAAGCGGGCGAAGATGTGCGCCCCGACGCGCCGCTGGTCTGGCTGAAAATGGACGGGCGCGAGCTGGGCACGATTGCGCGGCTTTCTTATCGAATATGGAGCGGCGAAAATGGCCCGCAAGGTGAAGAGGTGATTATTGGCCCGTGCCATCCGCATGGGGTTGATTTGGAAATTGAAGCGGCGTTTTAATCTTTACCCGCTTCGTTGGTCAACTCATCAAACGCGCCATATTTTTTCAATAGTGACATTTGTAGTGCCATGAAGATAAGGGTTAGCGGCAAAATACCGAAGACTTTGAAATTGACCCAAGCATCGGTCGAAAAATTGCGCCAAATAGCTTCGTTCAAAAGCGCCAAAAAAACAAAAAACCCGACCCAGCGGCGGGTCAATATCAACCAGCCCGTTGGGCTCATTTTCAGCGCTTCGCCCATCAGCATTTGCAAATAGCTGGTGCGGCGCATAAGGCCGAAGCTCAAAATCGCGGCGAATAAAACATAAACC
>JAKMCZ010000072.1 GCA_022428185.1 Alphaproteobacteria bacterium
GGCATAATCAGGACCGATGGACAGGTAATTGTCGCCGCGGTCACGCTGCGGCACCCACGGGCTGGCGTAGTTGCCGACCGCTTCCATGGTCAACTCTGTCAAGCGCTGCTGAATCTCAGTCCCTTTAATCTTCAAGATCGAGCTTTCCGGCCCCGGGCCTTGGCCTTTACTTTCAGACGCCAAGGTCCGCAACTCGGTATATTCGAGAGCCGTCAGGTCAATTTCCAGTTCAGAAATTTTCTTAGCGAAGTCAGCCGAGTCAATCAGCGGCGCACCGTCTTCCAATTCGCCGCGGGCGATTTCGCGTAGGCGGTCGAGGCCTTTTTTCGAGCGTGCAACACCGGCAATACCCGAACGCTCATTGCCGAGCAGAAACTTGGCAATCGTCCAGCCTTTATCCTGCTCACCGACCAGATTTTTCGCCGGCACACGAACATCGGTCAAAAACACTTCATTGACCTCATGACCGCCATCAATGGTGATGATGGGTTTCACCTCAATGCCCGGCGTATTCATATCGATTAACAAAAACGAAATGCCCTGTTGCGGCTTGCCGTCTGAACTGGTGCGCACAAGGCAGAACATCCAATCGGCATGCTGCGCCAATGTTGTCCAGATTTTGTGACCATTGACGACATATTCGTCGCCGTCCAATTCGGCTTTGGTTTTCAAACCGGCAAGGTCCGAACCGGCACCGGGCTCTGAATAGCCCTGACACCACCATGTATCGCCTGACAAAATACCGGGCAGCACCCAGTCTTTTTGCTCTTGATTGCCGAAATTATAGATCACCGGCCCCAGCATGGCGACGCCAAATGGCAGCGGCGGAATGGTGCCGAAAGCGGCGCTTTCTTCATTCCAGATATATTTCTGCGTTACCGTCCAACCGGTGCCGCCGTGCTCTTCCGGCCAACTGGGTGCAACCCAGCCCTTACCGGCAAGAACGCGGTGCCAAGCAAGAAAATCTTCCTTGTTCAAATCGCCGCGATCTGCGCCGATTAGGTGCTTCGGATAATTCTCTTCGATAAAGCTGCGCACATCGGCGCGAAACGCTTCATCTTCGGGTGCAAAATCTATGTCCATAGCTATCTCCAAACAAAATTTTACCGAATGTAGCCGAAAAGACCGGTGAATCAATCACCCAAACCGGAAAAAATGACGCATCAGGCAATTTATGTTATGGCTTTTTCATGAGCCAAGAGGAAAACAGCCCCAAATCGCCATGCCGCCGCGTTTGCGCCGTCTCGGGACGCACCGGCTTTTGCATTGGCTGCGGACGCAAAATGTCGGAAATCGGTGGCTGGTCTGGGTTTTCTGATGATGAAAAGCGCGCTGTTTTGGCCGAACTTCCGGCCCGTCTCGACACGCTGAAATCTGCCTAAAGCGGCTTATCGCCGAACCAATTAAGCGTATCGGCCAA
Source organism: Alphaproteobacteria bacterium (assembly GCA_022428185.1). Classification (GTDB taxonomy): domain Bacteria; phylum Pseudomonadota; class Alphaproteobacteria; order RS24; family RS24; genus UBA8337. The sequence continues at coordinate 1,421 of JAKMCZ010000072.1, forward strand.
ATCGACCACCTCACCAATGACAATAATCGACGGCGGCTCTAATTCATGCTTTTCAGCCAATTGGGCTGCATCGGCCAAGTGCCCCCGCACGACACGTTGTCGTGGCGTTGTCGCATGGGTCACAATGGCAACCGCTTCATCAGCCGCGCGACCGGCATTGATGAGCAAATCAGCAATAATGCCCAGACGGCTCATCGCCATATAAATGACAATCACCGGCGACGCTTTGGCTATCGACGCCCAATCCAGTAATTCAACCTCGCCTTTGCCCGCCAAATGACCGGTCACAAAAGTGACTGCATGATTGACGTCACGATGGGTGGCGGGAATTCCGGCATAGCCCAGCCCGCCAACACCGGCGGAAATGCCCGGTATCATACGAAACGGGATATCTGCCGCCACCAACGCCTGCGCCTCTTCGCCGCCACGCCCGAAAATAAACGGGTCACCACCCTTTAAACGCAGGACACGGTGGCCGGCTTGCGCCAGCTCAACCAATTTGTCGGTAATGTCTTGCTGGTTCCAGCTTGGTTTGCCGCCGCGCTTGCCGGCATAAAACAACTCCGCCTCGGGGCGCACCAGCGACAAAATATCCTCAGATACCAGCGCGTCATAAACCACCTTATCGGCCTGTTTGAGCGCATTGACCGCGTGCAGGGTAAGCAGGCCCGGGTCGCCCGGCCCTGCCCCGGCCAACCAAACCCAACCCGGCATAAACTCAGGCATGCCGTCGATTTGAATATCGGCTCCGATTTTCGGCAAAGCTTCATCGCTCAAAGTCAGGCGAATAATGTCCTGCCGGTTTTTGTCGTCAGCGCTCATGTCGCGGTTATAGGCGGTTTTATGAAGCCGGTAAATCTGCTATTAGCTAAGAGAAGTTTTCTCCCAATGGAGTTTGTCCATGCTGCCCAAGCCACGAGCCGATTTAAAGCCGAATAGCGAAGCGTTTGAGAATACGCCTTTGGTCAAACCGACGGGGTTTCGCGAATATGATGCGCGCTGGCTGTTTCCCGATGAAATAAATCTGTCAGGCATGCAGGCGCTTGGTTTCGGCCTCGGCAATGTTTTGTTCGACCTATTGGGTGACGACCCTCAGCCGCGCATTATTGTTGGGCATGATTACCGCTCTTATTCGCAAAGTATCAAACTGGCGCTGACCACGGGGCTGATGAGCGCCGGTGTGGCGGTGCTCGATATCGGGCTGGCTTTGTCGCCGACCGCCTATTTTGCCCAGTTTCATCTCGATGCGCCCGCCGTTGCGATGGTAACGGCGAGCCATAATGAAAACGGCTGGACCGGCGTCAAAATGGGGGCTGCGCGTCCGCTCACTTTTGGCCCTGACGAAATGTCGGCCCTGCGCGATATGGTGCTTGAGCATAAAGGTGTGGCGCGAACGGGCGGAACCTATGAGCGCATTGATGGTGTGGCACAAGCCTATAAAGATGACCTGTCCAAGCGCGATAAATTCACCCGTAAACTGAAAGCCGTGGTCGCCTGTGGCAACGGCACGGCGGGGGCATTTGCTCCCGATGTTTTGCGCGCGCTGGGCATTGATGTCGTCGAATTACATTGCGAGCTTGACCATAGTTTTCCGCATCACAACCCCAATCCGGAAGATATGGAAATGCTGCATGCGATGCGCGACAAAGTTTTGGAAACCGGTGCCGATATCGGTTTTGCTTTTGACGGCGATGGCGACCGTTGCGGCGTTGTCGATAATGAGGGCGAAGAGATTTTTGCCGATAAAATGGGCGTGCTGGTGGGACGCGATTTGGCTAAGCAGCATAAGGACGCGGTGTTTGTCGCCGATGTAAAATCGACCGGTCTTTTCATGACCGACCCCGAACTGCAAGCCGCCGGAGCCAAGACGCAATATTGGAAAACCGGTCATTCTTATATGAAACGCCAAACGCATGAGCTTGGCGCGCTGGCCGGATTTGAAAAGTCGGGTCACTATTTCTTCAACGCCCCCATCGGGCGCGGCTATGATGATGGCATTGTGACGGCAATCGCGATTTGCGACATGCTTGAGCGCGCCGGTGATGCCAGCATGGCTGATTTGCGCCGCTCATTGCCTGTCACCTATGGCTCGCCGACCATGTCGCCTTTTTGCGATGATTTGAAAAAATACCAAGTTGTTGAGCGCGCCATCGCGCATTTTGAAAAGCTGGCGGCTGGTGGCGGCTCGCTTATCGGGCAAAATATTCGCGACCTTGTGACAGTTAATGGCGTGCGCATTACGGTTGAAGACGGCACTTGGGGGCTGGTGCGCGCATCATCTAACAAGCCCGGCCTCGTCGTGGTGGTGGAAAGTCCGGTATCAGAAGACAATATGCGCGCCATGTTTGGCGCAATAGATGCGTTGTTATCGTCTTATGACGAAGTCGGCGAATACGACCAAAAGATTTAGATAAAGAGCGCCAGCAGCATACGCCCGCCACTGACGATTAAAAATCCGGCGAAAATACCGTTAAGCGTTTTCTTGCTCAGACGATGCGCCAGCCTGACCCCCAGCGGTGCCGCCGCCATGCTGGTCGGAATGATTGCCAATAACGCCAATACATGCACATAGCCCAACGTGTAGTCCGGTAAATCGACCAACGACCAACCGCCGACCATAAAACCGATAGTTGCAGGCACGGCGATGAAAACGCCAAACACGGAAGAAGTGCCGACCGCGCGCAGCACATCGCGCCCCGATGCGTTCAAAAGCGGCACTGATAATGTGCCGCCGCCAATCCCCATTAAGGCCGAGAAGAAACCGACCAATGAGGCCAGTGATTTTTGCACCCATAAGCTGATGCGCGCTTCGCCTGCCTCACCCGGGTTTTTGTTCAGCAACATGCGCGTCGCCATGGTCAGCGTCAGCGCCGCAAAAATGATTTTCAATCCGGCTGGCGCAATAAACCGCGCCGCGCCTGCGCCAATGAGCGCGCCGATAGCGATATAAATGCCCCAGCTTTTCACAACATCGACATCGACGGCTCCGCGTTTGAAATGCGTCCGTGCCGATAAAGACCCGGTTAAGCAGATAATCGCCATTGAGGTGGAGACCGCCATATGAATTTGCAAATGCGTC
>JAKMCZ010000092.1 GCA_022428185.1 Alphaproteobacteria bacterium
GTGTGTGACGCGGTGCAGATTTACCCGGCTTGATTTTCAGTAATTTGACTGTTTCGCCATTATCGCCAAACGCCAATTTAAGCTGTTTTACGCCGGGATAGGCAAAACCCCACCCTGCATTTTCAATCGGCCCATCTAGCATGTCGCGCAGCGCAGCCGGCAAATCTAGATTGTCTTCGCGCGCCGTATCAGCAATTTCGGGCTCAGACTCATCAAGACGCGCCATCAGTTCGTTGAGTACATTTTCGTCAACGTCACTTTCTTCCGCTTCATCGAGCAAAACGCCGTTTAATTGTTCTAAGGCTCGATATTGTTCGCGCGCATCGGGCGACAAAGTTATGAAGCTCGCCATCAGAACCGACATGCCATAGCCCAAATCACCTGATGCATATTGTGCTACAAGTGACTCTAAACTCGGACTCAATGGAACGTGCGCGTTCAAACAAAACCTCTTTATGCTTCTATCAAATAAAATAATCAGTATGCTTTACGATGTAAACCTCTCATCGGATTAGGCAAATCGTTTTTTTTACGTCTGCTGGAGAAAAAAAGTGCAATTCCACAATGATATGATTTCCGCTATTGGAAACACCCCCCTCATCAAACTTCAAAAAGCATCTGAAGACAGCGGCTGCATGATTTTGGGCAAAGCCGAATTCATGAATCCGGGGCAATCGGTGAAAGACCGCGCCGCATTGTTCATTATTCGCGATGCCGAGGCCAAAGGCGTATTGCAACCGGGCGGCACAATCGTCGAAGGCACGGCAGGCAATACCGGCATCGGAATTGCGCTGGTCGCTAATGCGCTGGGTTATAAATCGGTGATTGTCATTCCCGAAACGCAAAGCGACGAGAAAAAAGACATGTTGCGGTTGGCCGGTGCTGAACTGATAGAAGTCCCCGCCGTGCCCTATGCCGATGACAATAATTACATCAAATATTCCGGTCGCCTTGCGGCAGAGCTGGCAGAGAAAAACGACAATGGGGCAATTTGGGCCAATCAATTTGACAATGTCGCCAATCGACAAGCCCATATCGAAACGACAGGACCCGAAATCTGGCAACAAACCGACGGCAAAGTTGACGGCTTTACCTGCGCCATCGGCACGGGTGGCACGCTGGCCGGAACCGGCATTTACCTAAAACAGCAAAATAGTGACATTTGCATTGCTGCTGCCGACCCGATGGGCGCGAATATGTATCACTGGCTGAAAAACGGCGAATTAAAATCGGAAGGTACGTCGATAACCGAAGGCATCGGTCAGGGGCGCGTGACAGCGAATATTGAAGGCGCACCGATTGATGATGCTTATCAGATTGACGATGCCGAAGCGCTGCCGATTGTGTTTGATCTGTTGAAAGATGAAGGCCTATGCCTCGGCGGGTCGAGTGGCATTAACATTGCCGGTGCGCTGCGTATGGCAAAAGACTTAGGGCCGGGGCACACCATTGTCACCATTTTGTGCGATTACGGCACACGCTATCAATCCAAATTATTCAACCCTGCTTTCTTGAAAGAAAAGGGCCTGCCCTATCCTGATTGGCTGTAATGACCAAGCTGCAAACCATTGTCACCCATCTGTCGATGGACGCGCCACTGGCGGCGACGGTCGATAATATTATTTGGCCGGAGGATATAAGTTTTGAGCTAACGCCAAGCATGGCGTTGAACGACTACCGCCAGCTTTACGATATGGTCGGGCGCAAATGGCACTGGGTCAATCGCCGCCATTTGACCGACCGCCAGCTTGCCGCGATTATTCATAATCCGGCGACCGAGATTTATGTGCTGCGGCGCAAGGGTGCGGCGATTGGTTATGTCGAGCTGAATTACAAACTCTTTCCGCAAGTCGAGATTGTCTTTTTCGGCTTGATTGAAGATGAAATCGGCAATGGCTTCGGCCCGCTCATGATGAAGCGGTCTATGCAATTGATACGCACGCGCGCGCCGAAACGAGTGATTATTCAAACCTGCACGCTTGACCACCCAAGCGCACTGAAACTCTATCAAAGCTTCGGCTTCGAAGCCTATCGGCGCAAACAGGTCGAAATCATTGATGATTAATGCGACAGCACTTGGCTAAGGAATAGTCGCGTGCGTTCATTCTCAGGATTTGAGAAAAACGCCTCGGGCGCATTCTCTTCGACAATCTCGCCCTCATCCATAAAAATAACGCGGTCAGCCACTTGGCGGGCAAAGCCCATTTCATGCGTCACGCACAGCATGGTCATGCCCTCTTGTGCCAACTCCACCATCACGTCCAGCACTTCTTTAATCATTTCAGGGTCAAGCGCCGACGTCGGCTCATCAAACAGCATGATGCGCGGGTTCATGCACAACGCGCGAGCAATCGCCACGCGCTGCTGTTGACCGCCGGAAAGCTGGCCGGGATATTTTTCCGCCTGATCGGGTATCCGAACGCGCTCCAAAAGTTCGCGCGCCAGCTTCTCAGCCTCGCTTTGCGATTTATTTTGCACCCAAATCGGCGATAAGGTGCAATTTTCCAGCACGGTCATATGCGGAAACAAATTGAACTGCTGAAACACCATGCCGACATTCGAGCGTATTTCTTCAAGGTTCTTCGACGAGCCGTCTAATGCCGCGCCCTCCACCTCAATCAGCCCTTCCTGATGCGCTTCCAGCCTATTAATGCAGCGAATAAGGGTTGACTTACCGCTGCCTGATGGCCCGCAAATAACGATTTTCTCACCCGCTTGCACATCGAGGTCTATGTCGCGCAGCACATGAAAATTGCCGAACCATTTGTTCATTTTATTGATGCGAATGACGGGTTCACTCATTAGGCTGTCCTGTCGGTCGAAAGATGGTTTTCCATAAAGATTGAATAGCGCGACATGGCGAAACAGAAAAGCCAGAATACCAGACCGGCGAAAACATAGCCAGTAATATGCGTCTCAGGTGTCGCCCAACTGGCATCGGTAAAGTGCAGTTGAACAATACCCAACAAGTCGAATAGGCCGACAATCAACACCAAAGTCGTGTCTTTAAACAAGCCGATAAACGTATTCACAATGCCCGGAATGACCAGCTTCAAGGCTTGCGGCAGAATGATAAGCCGCGTGGTCTTCCAATAGCCGAGGCCAAGCGCCGCCGCCGCCTCATATTGACCTTTGGGTATCGCTTGCAAGCCGCCGCGCACAACCTCAGCCATATAGGCCGATGAGAACAGGGCAACACCAATCAGGCAGCGCACCAGCTTATCAAAATTCACACCATCGGGCAGAAATAGCGGCAGCATGACGCTTGCCATAAACAACACGGTAATCAGCGGCACACCACGAAATATCTCAATAAAGCCAATGCACAAAGCCCGCACAATCGGCAAATCAGAGCGCCGTCCGAGCGCTAAGAGAATACCGAGTGGCAGCGAAGCGACAATCCCCGTTACCGCGACGACAAGCGTTACCAACAAGCCGCCCCAATCGGTTGTGTCGACCACGGGCAGACCAAATATGCCGCCGGTAAGCATGATGAAGGCGAAGACCGGATAAAGGCCAAGCAGATAAATCATATTGGCGCGCTTGCGACCGACAGTGGGCATCAGCATCGGCACCAGTCCAATAAGCCCGGAAAAGAAGACCAAATCAACGCGCCAACGTTCAGCATCAGGATAACGCCCATAGATAAATTGCCCGAACTTGGCTTCAATAAAAGGCCAGCACGCGCCCTGCACCGGCTTCAGGCAAGCCGTGCGGTCGTCGCCGCTGAAACTGGCATCAATAATCGCCCAACCGAAAATCACCTCGACCAAATAGGCAATCAAGACAATCGCCAAAATTGTAAGCGCGCTGTCTAATTTCGTGGCGAACAGATTAGCGCGCGACCAAGCGACAAAGCCGACCGTACTGGCGGGCGCGGGACGCGGTGCAGTTGGTGTCCAGGCGCTCATGCGTCCTGCCCCACCAGCG
>JAKMCZ010000096.1 GCA_022428185.1 Alphaproteobacteria bacterium
ATGATGCAGCCCGCCGCAATCAAGGGTGCGGTCGAAAAGCCGAACTCGTCAGCGCCCAAAAGCGCGCCGACAATGACATCGCGACCGGTGCGCAAACCGCCATCAACCTGAACCGCAATACGGGTGCGCAAATCATTCAACACCAAAGTCTGATGCGTTTCCGCCAGACCGATTTCCCATGGGCTACCCGCATGTTTAATCGAGGTCAGCGGGCTGGCACCGGTGCCGCCTTCAAAACCTGAAATGGTGACATGGTCGGCGCGCGCCTTAGAGACACCCGCTGCCACTGTGCCGACGCCGACCTCGGAGACCAGCTTGACCGAAATATCGGCGCGCGGATTGGCGTTTTTCAAATCATAAATAAGCTGCGCCAAATCCTCGATGGAATAAATATCATGGTGCGGCGGCGGCGAGATAAGCCCGACACCCGGAGTCGAATGGCGCACAGCGGCGATGCGACGGTCAACCTTGTGACCGGGCAATTGACCGCCCTCACCGGGCTTTGCGCCTTGCGCCATTTTAATTTGTATCATGTCAGAATTGGCGAGATATTCAGCCGTCACGCCAAAGCGGCCCGAGGCCACTTGCTTAATGGCCGAGCGTTTGCTGTCACCATTATCTTCTGGCGTGAAGCGATGCACTTCCTCGCCGCCTTCGCCGGTGTTTGATTTGCCGCCCAAGCGGTTCATCGCAACGGCCAATGTTTCATGCGCTTCCGGGCTGATGGAACCGAGCGACATGGCCCCGGTAGCGAAGCGCTTAACAATCTCTTCGACCGGCTCGACATCGTCCAGCGCTATCGGCTTGCGCCCCGCATCATCGGCCATGCGAATTTTAAACAGGCCGCGCAGGGTCAGAAGGTTTTCGTCTTGCTCGTTTACCTGCCGCGCATAATCGCGATATTGGTCGCGGCTATTGCCACGCACGGCGTGTTGTAGCGCGCCGACCGTGCCGGCATTCCAAACATGGTCTTCGCCGCGCACCCGCACGGCATATTCGCCGCCGACATCAAGCGCATCGCGCAATACAGCATCTTCGCCAAATGCGCCTTTGTGGCGCATCAGTGTTTCTGTGGCGACTTCTTTAAGGCCAATGCCTTCAATTGTTGTCGCCGTGCCGTTGAAATAGCTGTCGATGAAGTCTTGCGCCAAACCGACCGCGTCGAAAATCTGTGCGCCGCAATAAGATTGGTAGGTTGAGATGCCCATTTTCGACATCACTTTGCGCATGCCTTTACCGGCCGCTTTGACGAAATGGGCGTGACCCTCATCGCGGGTCATTTCAAGCTGCAATTTCTCGCGCAATTGATCGACCGTGTCGAACGCCAGATAGGGGTTGATGGCTTCTGCACCATAACCGGCCAGTGTGCAGAAATGATGAATTTCGCGCGCTTCGCCGGTTTCCACCACCAGACCGGCGGAGGTGCGAAGTCCGGTGCGGATAAGGTGATGATGCACGGCTGCCGTCGCCAATAGCGCCGGAATGGCGACGCGGGTCGGGTTGACGGCGCGGTCAGACAAGATAATGATATTTTCATGGCTGTCGGCAATCGCCTTTTCCGCTTCGGCGGATAATTCATCAAGCCGCGCTTTCAAGCCTTCTGGCCCGCTTGCCAAATCCCATGTCATATCTAAAGTCAGCGCATGAAACGCATTGTCTTTAACATCTGAGATACGGCGGATTTTTTCCAAATCGTCATTCGACAAAATCGGTTGTGCAACTTCCAAACGTTTAATGTTGGACGAGCCTTCAAGGTCGAGCAGATTGGGGCGCGGGCCGATGAAAGAGACCAGCGACATGACCAACTCTTCGCGGATCGGGTCAATCGGCGGATTGGTCACTTGCGCGAAATTTTGTTTGAAATAGGTGTAGAGCGGCTTCGATTTATCCGACATGGCGGAGGGTGGCGTGTCCGTGCCCATTGAGCCGGTGCCCTCTTCGCCGCGCTCCAGCATTGGCGTGATAAGAAACTTCAAATCCTCTTGGCTATAACCAAAGGCTTGTTGTTGGGCGAGCAGCGATAAATCGCTGTGCACATGCGTCTCACCGGTCGGCACGGGCAATTCTTCGAGTTTGATTTGGGTGCGTGCCAGCCATTCGCCATAGCTATGCCCGGCGGCCAAGTCGGCTTTGATTTCATCGTCGGAAATAATGCGGCCTTCTTCCATATCAATCAGCAACATTCGACCGGGCTGCAAGCGCCATTTTTCGATGATTTTTTCTTCCGCCGCAGGCAGCACACCCATTTCCGATGCCATGACAACGCGGTCGTCAGAGGTCACATAATAGCGCGCCGGACGAAGACCATTGCGGTCGAGCGTCGCGCCGATTTGGCGACCATTGGAAAAGGCAACCGCTGCCGGGCCGTCCCACGGCTCCATCAGGGCGGCGTTATATTCGTAAAAAGCGCGGCGGCTTTCGTCCATAAGTGGATTGCCTGCCCACGCTTCGGGTATCAGCATCATCATCGCGTGCGCCATCGAATAACCGCCCATGACCAGCAATTCCAACGCATTGTCGAAACACGCCGAGTCCGATTGGCCTTCTTCTATAAGCGGCCACAGCTTTTCCAAATCATCGCCAAACAATTCAGACGACAGCGTCTCGTGCCGTGCCGCCATCCAATTGACATTGCCGCGCACCGTATTGATTTCGCCATTATGACAAATCATGCGGAACGGTTGCGCCAAAGACCAAGTCGGGAATGTGTTGGTCGAAAAACGTTGATGCACCAGCGCCATTGCCGACACTGTATCGGGGTCGCGCAAATCATCATAATATGGACCAAGCTGGCTCGATAGCAGCAGGCCTTTATACAGCACGGTGAAAGAGGACATGGACGGGATATAGAAAAACTCCGCTGCCTCTTTCAAATCAACCGCTTTGACTGCCAATTCAATCAATCGGCGAATGATGAACAAATCTCGTTCAAAGGCTTGCTGGCCGCCGCTTTTGGCATCACCGATAAACACTTGTTTGATAACCGGTTCGGTCGGGACAATCGAATAGCCGAGGTCGGCATTATCGACCGGCACATCGCGCCAGCCCAAAAGCGTGTGCCCTTCAGCGGCGATTTTTTCAGCGATGATTTTTTCAATGGTGGCGCGCGCCTTATCGTCCGGCGGCAAAAACACCATGCCGAGGCCATAAGCGCCTTCCGGCGGCAAGTCGAAAGCCAAATCTTGCGTAACTTTGCGGTAAAACGCATCGGGCATTTGAATGAGCATGCCGACACCATCGCCGGCTTTCGGATCAGCCCCGACCGCGCCGCGATGTTCCAGATTTTCCAAAATGGTCAATCCGTCGCGCACAATGTCATGGCTTTTGACATTTTTAATATTGGCGACAAAGCCGATGCCGCAAGCATCATGCTCATTAGCCGGATCATACAGACCCTGACGCGGCGGCAGGCCGTTGCGAATTTTTCCGGTTTTGTCTTTCGGCTGCTTGCTCATGCTGCCTTTCCGTTCACTTGGTTTTCGGCGCAACATCTACCAACGGATTTTCATCCGCCCGAGCGGGCATCGAAATTGTCTAAATCATCCCGCTATCGGGACGGTGGGCGGCAAATCACCAAAAGGTGGTCCCTTGCCAATGCAGCGTTAATATAGGCGCAAGCGCGGTAAAAGTTCAAGCAAATTGGTCAATGCTATTGACCTAATTTACTTTATCTACCGGCACAAAACGGCAGAAACATGGGTTTTCGTAACCGCGTTCGATGGTCGCATGCACCAAAAAACCTGTTACGCCGAAGCGCGATTGAAAAACTTGGCGATGTCGCGCAACGCCGCTTTGGCTTCCGGCACAAAGCTATGCGCGATTTGATGCACATGTGGCATGTCTTCCCAAACCTGCAATTCGGCTTCCACATTGGCTTTTTTGGCGTTTTCAACCAGCCTTGTGCTGTCGTCAAACAGAACTTCTTCCGTGCCGACTTGCACAAACATTGGCGGGAAACCGGTCAAATCAGCAAAAATCGCTGAAATAAGCGGGTTCCTCTTGTCCTGATTGGGGCAATACCAATCAACCGCCACCGGCATTTTTTCAACATCAATCATTGGGTCGCGTTCGGCACGCTCTTTATGCGAGCGACCCGAAGCGGTCAAATCGGTCCACGGCGATAGCAAGGCCACGGCCTTTGGCTGCGCTTTATCGTGTTCGCGCAGTTTTTGCATCAGCGCCAGACTCAAACCGCCACCTGCACTGTCTCCGGCGAGCAGCATTTTGTCGGCTGAAACACCGTTTTCTGTCAAATAATCATAAGCTGCCTCAGCATCTTCAATGGCTGCGGGAAACGGGTGTTCGGGGGCGAGGCGATAATCGACAATCAGGCCACGCACACCGGCAAAGCGGCAAAGTTTTTTGACCATTGAGCGATGGGTTTCAATGCCGCCCATCACATATCCGCCGCCATGCAGATAAAGTAGGGTTTGGTCGGCCTTCATGTCTCCGACCCATTCGGCGTCCATATCGCCGATCTTAAAGACCGAAATCGGTGTCGCTTGTCCCATGATTAAAGACAATATCGGGCTGCGCGTTGCGCCCTCGCGCACCATAGCGAGGCCTTCTTCACCATCGGGCAATAATCCTTCGCGCAATGCGCGGCGCAAAAGTCGACTATAAATTCGTGCTCGTAAACTAGCCATGAAACCCTCCCAAGTTTGGCGGTACATTAAACCAATTAGCGCAAAAAGCCAAAACGCCCGGCCCGATGAGGGGGAGGAGCAAGCCTCATCTTTTGGGCCGGGCGCCGACTTTATTGCCCGTCTTAGCTGCAGGCGTATCGCCTATGCGGCCAGTGTCTTGGCAATATCGATTTTACGAGGCTTTTCCGCTTCGGGGATTTCGCGCTCAAACTCGATATGCAGCAATCCTTTGTCGAGGTTTGCGCCCGTGACGCGCACCTGTTCGGCAAGCTGGAAACGACGCTCGAAATTGCGTCCGGCAATGCCCTGATAGAGGAAATTGTCGCTTGGCGTGTCGCCTTGCTTTTGGCGCGCGCCGCACACGAGCAGTGTGCTGCCGCGCTGTTCAATGTCCAGTTCGTCTTCGCCGAAACCGGCCACCGCCATTGTCAGGCGATAATGATGCTGGTCAAAACGCTCGACATTATAAGGTGGAAAAGCCGTGTCTTTTTCAGTTGATTGAACGGCATCAAACAGGCTGGCAAGACGGTCAAAGCCAATGGTTGAGCGATAAAGCGGGGTTAAATCAAAACGTGTCATGTTCATCTCCTTCATGTGAAGCAAGAAACTGCCTCGGCCCTTTAAGGCACCGAAACAGGGTTTGAAACCGGCACGATTGCCGACCTCAAGAAAGAGATGAGAAGCAAAAACCGCTTTTCAAAGTCTTGAAAATGAAAAAAGTTTTTCCTAGCGGCTCACAGACCGGCCCAGAAAATCCACAAAATACCCAAAGGAGCCAGAAAACGCCCGGCATAAAGCCAAGCCGAAAACAGCCGCCCGTCATTGCCGAAGGCTTGTTTCAAATCATCAATCGGCATCACCCAAGCGGCGAACACGATAACCCCCAATCCGCCAATCGGCATTATATAGGCGGTGACCAAATAATCTTTCGTGTCGAACAAAGTGCGTCCGGCAAGTTTCACATCGGCCCAAATATTGAACGAGAACACGGTGCTCAAACCGACCAGAAACACCGCGCCGAGCATGACGTAGACGGCGCGCTTGCGGCTCCAACCGAAACGATTTTCGGCCCAGCGGAAAATCACTTCGGCAAGCGATAGGCCTGATGTCAGAGCGGCGAAATAAACCAGCACGAAAAACACCAACCCCAAAAGGGAACCAAAGGGCATCTGTCCGAAAGCCAAAGGCAGGGTGGTAAATATCAAACCCGGTCCGGCCGATGGGTCAAGCGACTGGCCGAAGACAATGGCGAAAATGCCGATACCGGCGAGAATGGCAATCGCCGTATCGGCCAGTGCTATGGTGATGGCGGCTTGGCCGAGATTGATGGATTTATCGAGATAAGCGCCATAGGTCATCAGCATGGCTGCACCGACACCGACCGAGAAAAAGCCCTGACCGACCGCCGATTGAATGACGGCGGGAGTGATTTTCGAAAAATCGGGGGTGAACAAATAGGCCAGCGACGCGCCAATATCGCCCGCAATCGCCCCGTAAAGGGCGATAAAGATAAGCATAATGACCAAAGCAGGCATTAAAATAAGATTGGCGCGCTCCAGCCCGGCTGAAAGCTGGCGCACTAAAATAAGGCCTAAAAACAATAAAAAGGCGAATTGATGCGCAATCATTTCATTGGGCGCGGCGAGCAGGTTTGAAAACATCGCATTGGCTCCGGCCACGTCCAGCCCGCCAATTTGGCCTGACAAGGCGCGCCAAATATAGGACGACACCCACCCTGCAATCACTGCATAAAAGGTCAGCAAGATGAAGGAACCGAAGACGCCAATGCCACCGATAAGGCCGAATGCGGCGGGGCGTTTATTTTCAAGGGCAATGTCGCGTACGCTGGAAACCGCATCAGACTGGCCTTTGCGCCCGACCAAAAGCTCAGCCGCCGCCACCGGAATGGCGATGGCGAAGATTGTGACGAGATAAACAAACACAAATGCACCACCGCCTTGTGTGCCGGCCATATAGGGGAATTTCCAGATATTTCCGAGGCCGACAGCCGCTCCGACACATGCCAATGTGAAGCCCAGATTGGACGACCAAAACGATGTATTTTTGTGTTGCATACGATATCCCCCCGAACGCGAGCCTTTAGATTGTCAGATTCAGAATATATTTTCAAACAATCGACGCTGCGCGCATGTCATGCGGCTTGCCATTTCAAAGGCAATTTAGCAAACTCCGTGTCGCGCCGAAAAGTGCATTAGGGAGATGATTTGATGAGCCAAAAAATAAAATGGGACGCGCCATCGCGCTTTGTCGAGATTAAGGGCAACCCTATCCCGAAAGCGGCAGAGGTTGGCATGCATAAAATGCGTGACGGCAAAATGTTGCGCGGCGCATTGTTTCACCCCGAAGGCACCCCGCGCGCCACATTGGTCTTGATGACCGGCTATTCTGAATTCATCGAAAAATATTTCGAAACGATATGCGATTTTACCCGCCTCGGCTATTTGGTGGTGATGCCTGAATGGCGCGGTCATGGCCTGTCTGAGGGTGATGGCAAAGAGCCGACGCGGCTGCATTTGAAAGATTTCGATACCAATATTCGCGACCTTGAAGATCGCTGGGACAGGCTGGTTACGCCATTGCCGAAACCGCATGTCGGTTTGGCTCATTCAATGGGTGGGCAAATCTCGCTGCGCGCTATTCAAAAACATGGTGACTGGCTGAGCGGTCTGGCGCAATGCGCGCCGATGCACGGCCTCCCCTTACCGGCTCAATTAATGGCCGTCGCTAAAGCCGTTTCAACGGTCTACGCCCTGCTTGGCAAAGCCGATAGCTGGAACCCGCTTCAAGGGCAGGCAGTGCGCCCGGGCATTGCTGAAACCAATGATGTGACCAATGATTTTGACCGCTTTAGACGCTGCGGCACGCTTTATGTCACCGAACCACAATTGCAGGTTAACGGTGCCAGCATGGGCTGGTTTCTCACCGCCAATAAGGCGATGGCCGCGTCACGCCGCACGGCTTTTTTGCGGTCGATTGAAACGCCACTTTTCATCGGCACGGCCGGGCAAGAAAAACTGGTTGATAATAAAGCGCATGCCCATGCGGTCGCGCATGTGCAAAACGGCAGCGCCAAGCGGTACGATAATGGCATGCATGAATTACTGATGGAAAAAGATGCGGTGCGCGAGGCGTTTATTGCCGATATTGATGCATTCTTCAGCGCGCTGATTTAGCCGTTTAATATATCCATTGCCGCTTTGTGCAGGCGCGCATCACCGGCGGCAATAATTTGTCCGCCCTTTATGGCATCGCCGCCCTGCCAGTTGGTGACAATGCCACCCGCTTCCTCGACAATCGGAATAAGCGCCTGAATGTCATAGGGCTGTAAAACTTGTTCGACCACCAAGTCGATATGACCACCCGCCAGCAGCGCATAATTATAGCAATCGCCGCCATAGCGGGTCAGTTGCACCGCATCGCTCAACGTATTCCAGACATCTTGTTGCGGTGTTTTGTCGAATAGTTGTGGAGAGGTGGTGGCTAAAATCGCTTCATCAAGCGTGCTGCAAGCGCGGCATGAAAGTTTTTTATCCGCGCCGTCAAAACGCAAAAACGCACCCAAGCCGCTGGCGGCAAAATAGCGCTCGCCGGTAAAGGGTTGGTCCATTATGCCCAGCTTTACCTCACTTTTATCATTGGCTGCGATTAGCGTGCCCCATGTCGGAATGCCTGAGATAAAAGCCCGCGTGCCATCAATCGGGTCCAGCACCCACTCAAAATCATCGCCGTCTTTCGTGCCGAATTCCTCGCCGCAAATCGCATGCGACGGGTAGTTGGTTTCCAACAAGATTCTAATCGCGGCCTCGGCATTGCGGTCGGCTTGTGTCACCGGGTCAAAACCGTCCGTCGCCTTATTGTCAATGTCCGGCAAATTGCGAAATAGCGGTAATGTGACCCGCGCCGCCGCATCGGCAAGGTCATGCGCGAAGGCGAGAAGCGTTTTGAAATCGGGCGTGTCGGTCATTTTCTTTTATCTTATTCGGCAGCCGAGCGTGTCGGCTCGCCCGGTGACGCGTCGGATAAATCAGCCAGCAAATCGGGCAGGGCGATAGCAAACCGTTCAACCAAATCGGTCAAATCATTTTGCAAGCGGGTAAAGCCGGCATGTTTGGAATAATTGCTTTCGTCCATATAAATGGCGCGATTAATTTCAATTTGCAAGGCGTGGAAGCCATCTGCCGGGCGACCATAGCGGTCGGTAATATAGCCGCCCGCATAGGGTTTGTTGCGCGCCACTTGCCAGCCGCGCTGCATCAGTTCGGTTTCCAGCCAATCGCTAAGACGCCGGTCGCATGAGCGTCCGTGCCGGTCACCAAGAACAAAGTCAATGCGCCGCCCCTCGGGCGATAAGCGTGTCGCTTGCGACGGCATGGAATGGGTGTCGAGCAAGACGGCATAACCGCACTGCGCGTGTAAATCGGTCAGCACCTTGTCCAGCTTGGTGTGGAAAGGGGTGTAGACGGTGTCGATGCGCTGTTCGGCCTCGGCGAAACGCAGTTTGCCGTCATAAATCGGCATATTCTCGGCAACCAGACGTGGCACTGTGCCAAGCCCGACAGCAGCCCGCATGGAATGGCGGTCAATATGCGCCGGTAAAGCATCTTCAAACAATGCTTGCTCAAGCTCATATGGGGCGCGGTTCAAATCAACATAGGCGCGCGGATAATTGGCTGACAAAACGCCGACCCCGACACGTGGCGCATCAGCCAGCAAGACATCGACAAACATGTCTTCGGACTGGCGAATTTGATGGCTGTCGAGTCGCGAGGCGCGGATAAAACTTTCAGGATAACAAGCCCCGCTATGCGGTGAGGTAAGCAAAAGTGGCGTTGCGCCAACGGCAGCTTGCTTCGTCGGCGGGGTATAAACAAAGGCCTGCTCTTGTTTTGCGCTCATAACATTTAACCTAGCACGATTGGCATTGAAAATATATGACGATAATGGCGCGCGTTTTCTCTGACGGGGCTTATTCTGGCCTTTAATTTTGACCCTTGATTTTAACCGGCGCTATTTGTAAATAGACACGCGCCTTGCGGGCGCACCCGAACTCGGTAAGGGCGATTAGCTCAGCGGGAGAGCACTACATTGACATTGTAGGGGTCACTGGTTCAATCCCAGTATCGCCCACCACCGA
>JAKMCZ010000098.1 GCA_022428185.1 Alphaproteobacteria bacterium
GCCATGCAGCGGGTCAGGGCGATGGCGACGCGCGCCCGAGACGAAATGGCGACTCACGCAGCAAGGTTTGGCCGATTTGCATGAAATTCAAACTGCGATATTGCATCAGGCGGCACACTTGGTGCGCCCGCAAGGACGGCTGGCCTATGTCACTTGTTCGTTATTGAGTTCAGAAAACGATCGGCAGATAGATGGATTTCTAGAGCAAAATCAGAGCTTTGACATGTTTGAGGCCGATGGGCCGCTAGGGCAGCGCGCGCGCCACATGTTGCATCCTGAAAACAATGATAGCGACGGGCTTTATGTGGCGCTGTTGCAGCGGCGGGCAGACGATGACGGGGCTTGATTTTAGCCGCTAAAGTTGCGAGACAGATACATGATTAACGCTCCTCGTTTCGGCCTGTCGATAGCAGCTTTGGCTGTTACATGGCTCGTAGTTTCGGCCGGTTCGGCACAGGCCATATCTGAAAAACATCGCGACATGGCGGCGCGCTTGGTAAGCGATGCCGAGCAAGCGCTTTTGCAAGACAAAACCTAACAGGCGGACACGACGTTAAACCTCGCTTTGACCGCTGACCCCGGTAATGCGCGCGCTTTCTTGCTGAAAGGCAAAGCGCAAACTGCACTCGGCAATAAAGAAGAAGGCCTGCGTTTGGTTTCTGTCGGATTGGAAATCGAACCGGGGGACACGGAAGGGCTGCGCCTGAAAGGCGAATATGCCGCCGAGCTTGGGCAGATTGAAGAGGCCGAAACCGCATTAAGCCGTTTGCGCACCATGTGCGCCGCACCTTGCGCGGCAGCCAATGAACTGGCGCAACTGATAGACAAAGCGCGCGACACCGAAAAGGACTGACTATGGATCGCATATTGATCGTCGATTTCGGCTCGCAAGTGACGCAGCTGATTGCGCGGCGGGTGCGTGAAAGTGGGGTCTATTGCGAGATTGTGCCGTTCAATAGCGTCGAAGCAGCATTTGGCGAGATGAACCCGAAAGCGGTAATTTTGTCAGGCGGGCCGAACTCGGTCGCTGATATTGATACACCGCGCGCACCGCAAAATATTCTCGATTCCGGTCTGCCAATTTTAGGCATTTGCTATGGGCAGCAAACGCTGTGCGCGCAGCTTGGCGGCTCGGTTGAACAATCAGATGAACGCGAATTTGGCCGTGCCATGCTGAATGTCACATCGGCCTCACCCCTATTTGACGGGGTTAATGGCAGTGATGAAGGACAAATTCAGGTTTGGATGAGCCATGGCGACCGTGTCAATAATCTGCCTGATGGTTTTAGCGTTATCGGCACGTCCGAAAATGCACCCTATGCGGCGATTGCCGATGAGGCACGCAAGATTTACGGCGTTCAGTTTCATCCCGAAGTGGTGCATACGCCTGATGGGGCGAAAATGCTCGAAAACTTCACGCATAAAATCGCCGGTTGCAAAGGCGACTGGTCGATGGCGGCGTTTCGCGACAAGGCGATTGCCGATATTCGCGCCCAAGTGGGTGCGGGGCGGGTGATTTGTGGCCTATCGGGTGGCGTTGACAGTTCTGTCGTTGCGGTGCTGTTGCACGAGGCGATTGGCGAACAACTGACATGCGTCTATGTCGATACCGGCATGATGCGGGCGGGCGAAAGCGAACAAGTGGTCGGCCTGTTTCGTGACCATTTCAACATTAAGCTGGTGCATAAAGATGCGGCGGATCTATTCCTTGGCAAGTTAGACGGCGTTAGCGACCCCGAGCAGAAGCGAAAGATTATCGGCGGCACTTTTATCGATGTGTTTGAAGAAGAAGCCAAAGCGGTGGGCGGCGCAGATTTTTTGGCGCAGGGCACGCTTTACCCTGATGTGATTGAAAGCGTGTCGTTTACCGGCGGGCCGAGCGTAACAATCAAGAGCCATCATAATGTCGGCGGTCTGCCGGAGCGCATGGATATGAAATTGGTCGAGCCGGTGCGCGAATTGTTTAAGGACGAAGTGCGCGCGCTGGGACAAGAGCTTGGTTTGCCCGAGGCGTTTGTCGGGCGGCATCCTTTCCCGGGGCCGGGGCTCGCCATTCGTATTCCGGGCGACATTACCGATGAGAAGCTGGAGATTCTGCGCAAAGCCGATACGGTTTATCTCGATGAGATACGCGAATTTGGCCTTTATGATGAGATTTGGCAGGCTTTTGCCGTGTTGTTGCCGGTGCGCACGGTTGGCGTAATGGGCGACAGCCGAACCTATGAATATGTTTGTGCGCTGCGCGCCGTCACCTCGACCGATGGCATGACGGCGGATTATTATCCGTTTAGCCATGAGTTTTTGAGCCGCGTTTCCACCCGCATCATCAATGAAGTGCGCGGCATTAACCGCGTTGTTTACGACATCACCTCGAAACCACCCGGCACAATTGAGTGGGAATAGTTCCCTTCGTTCGTATAAACGATGGAGGTAGACTTTACGGGGTCTTAAGAGGCCAAGAATAGGAACCAAGCCGATGTTTGAATTGAACCTGTTTAACTTTACGCAAGTTGTTGACC
>JAKMCZ010000109.1 GCA_022428185.1 Alphaproteobacteria bacterium
CTCATAACCTGAAGGTCGTAGGTTCAAATCCTACCCCCGCAACCAAAACCCTTTCAGCGCTGTCCAATTATGCACCGATTGCAGGATTTCAAGGGCTTTATAAATCCCTTTGGTGCGCGTTTTACGCTACGCGCTTTGCAGCCGCGTTCAGACGCCAGCCGCTTGCGCGCGTCGCTTGTGCCTTAATCTTGTCTCCTATAGTTTTCTCCCGTGGCTGAAGACACGGTCAATGGGGGACAACATGCAGCAAAAATATGCCTTTAAGGATATCAGCATTTGGGTCAATAAACCCGAAGACTTTCAACCGCCTTTGAGCGGCGATGCGACGGCTGATGTGGTGATTGTCGGCGGCGGCCTGACCGGTCTGTCGACCGCGCTGGAGCTCAAAGAGCGCGGCGTCGATGTTGCCATTATCGAGAAGAATTTTTGTGGCTCAGGTGCCAGCGGACGCAATGCCGGTCATCTGACCCCGACCATTGGCAAAGATATTCCGACCATATTGACCATGTTCGGTCGCGAGCGCGCGCAACGGCTTTTGCATTTCGCTGATGGGTCAATAGAGCATGCGACCGGTATCATGGAAAAATACAATATCGATTGTGACTATGTGGCGGGCGGCAATATCATCGCTGCCGTGCACGCCAAGCAGGAAGCCGGCTTAGAAAAAGCCGCCAAGATTGCCGGTGATTTGGGCGCGCATGTCGCTTATCTGGACGCCGACCATATGCGCCAAAAAGCCATTCCCAAAGCCTTTACGGCAGGCATTTGGGAGCAGTTGGGCGGGGTTTTGCACCCGGGCAAATATGTTATGGCGCTGCGCGACGCGGCGCTGAAAGCGGGCGTTAAAATTTATGAAAACAGCCCCATGCTGCGCGTTGACGAGGGCGCACAGCCGGTGGTGCATTGCGCGCAAGGTCGGTTAACGGCGGCACATTTGGTGCAGGCCACCAATGCCTATACCAATGCCAGCGGGCGCATGAAGCGCGCCGTGCTACCATTGCGTGTTACTTTGTTTGAAACCGAAAAGCTGACTGACGAACAGATGTCGCGCTTGGGCTGGCCCGGCATGGAGGGCATTTATTCGGCGCATGAAATGTTGGAAAATTTCCGACTGACCAAATATGGCACGCTGCAGGGTGGCAGCAAGATTGTGCGCAGCACGCTTGGCGGCGGTCTGGCTGAGGGCTATCACGAACCGACATTCAAGGCGATGACGCAAATGTTTCGCGACCGCTTCCCCGAATTACCCGATGTGAATATCGCCACTTGGTGGGGCGGTTGGATTGGATTGACGACGAATTTTCTGCCCAAAATGGGAACGCATAAAAAGCACGCCAATATTCATCATGCGATTGGCTATAACGGTCACGGCGTTGCACAGGCCACCCATTCGGGGCAGATGATGGCGGATAGAATAACCGGTCGCGACAATCAGTTTAACGCACTGTTTGAGGAGCTGGGCTTTTTGTGGCCGCCTGAGCCGCTGACTTGGCTCGGCAGCAAAGCCCTGACTGCCTATATGGGGAATATTGATGCACGGGTTGATAAAGCGGTGCGCCGCGCCGCGCATTCCACTTAATTGTTCCACCAAGGCTGTTCGGAAAACGGGCGGATATCAACCTCACTGGTCCATGCCGAGCGGTGCTGATGCGCGATGTGATAATAGGTCTCGGCAACTTTTTCAGGAATGACCATGCCGTCCTTGCCATTGGCTTTTTCTTCCAGCAATTTGGCATAAAGCTCATCGCCCAAAAGCCTGCCCAGCGTATCGGGCGCTTCAATCGGCGCGTCGATATAAATATGGCAAATGTGAATACCCTTGACCGATAGCTCTGCATTGAGCGTCTGACACAGCATGCGCCGCCCGCCAATCGCTGCCGCATGCGCGTGTTGACCGGCATTGCCGCGCATGGCCGAGGTAGCTGAGGTGACAAGAATTTTGCCGCCGCCGCGCGCTTCCATAATCGGTGCGAGCGTTTTGGCGACGCGAAACAGGGCAAAGCTGGTCATGCGCCAGCCCAATTCAAACAGCTTATAGCTGGTGTCGGCCAAAGTGCGATCGCCAAATTGCGCGCCGAGATTGAACAGCACAACCTCAATCGGGCCCTCATTCTTTTCGACATCGGAAATCAAGTCTTCAATGGCGTTTTCCTCAACCGCATTGAGCATGCGACCGGTCGCACTGCCGCCCGCTTGAGTGATGTCATCAACCAATTTATTGAGACCGTCCTCGTCGCTGCGCCGTGCCAGCACGGTGTGATAGCCCTCTTTGGCGAATTTTTTGCCGACATTGCCGCCAATACCGGCACCGGCGCCCAAAATCAGGCAAACAGGTTTTTTTGACATTTGGATTTCCTTTCACCGCGAATAAAAAGTCGCGCCGCACCGGTTGATGACATGCGAGACGAAGCCAAGCTACAATGTTAGGATATAATAGACAAATTCAAAGCCCGATTTGCGGCGGTGTTTTTTCTGAGAAAAGAGGGGCAAGATGAAACTCTATATGGTTCCGCTGGCACCCAATCCGGTGAAAGTTATGCTGTATATGGCTGAGCGCGAGGCGCTGGGCGCGGGTTTGCCGATTGAGAAAATCATCGTCAACACGCTCAAAGGAAAGCATAAAACCCCCGAGCATTTGGCGCGCAATCCGTTTGGGTCGCTGCCTGTTCTGGAAATCGACGAAGGGCAATATATTTGCGAGTCGCGCGCCATTATCGATTATTTGGAAGATGCCTTTCGCGACCATCCCTTGTTTAGCGCTGATTTAAAAAAGCGCGCCCGACAACGCGATATGGAGCGGATTTGCGATGTTCGTCTGGCTGAGTATTTGGGGTCTTGGGTACATGCCTATAAATCACCTATCGGTTTGCCGCCCAATGCAGCGCAGGCGCGCGATTTGGAAGAGCGTATGCAGCCTGCGTTGAATTTCTTAAACGATGTTTTAGCCGATGGGCGCGAGTTCGTTTGCGGCGATGTCGCCAGTCCCGCCGATTGCACATTGCAGGCTTTTTTGAACTTTATGCGCTTCACCGGCAAAAATTTGATAACTGAATATGAGCATATTACGCGCTGGGATACGGTCTATCGAGCGCGCGATATTGTTGCGCCGGTGATTACGATTTGAGTATCTGGTGCTTGCCAAAAGATGCATGCCTGATTTAGCATAGTGGCATGTTAAGAATTTTGATGATTTTGCCCCTATTGGTAGGTCCTGTCGCGAACGCGCAAGTGCTTAGCGATATCGGCACGACGGGCCTGACTTTGGGCAATTTCAACGAGAGCACGCTCGACCGTTTTGGCAATCCAACCTTCGGATTGCGGGCGCAAAGAGAGCCTGAGTTGCGCCGCTTGCGCAAAATGGCCGGTCGCCCAATCTTGGAAGGGCGCATCAGCATTTATGAAATGTTGGAAGACGATATTGACGAGCTATACGAAAAATTAAATCAGTAAACTGAGTTTTAATCCATGCAGAATGCCGACCCCAAATCAGTCGATTTGAAACAAGTGCGCGCCAAATATAGCGCCGAGCGCGACAAGCGCGTGCGCGCTGATGGCAATGAGCAATATAAAGAAGTGGTCGGCGATTTCGCCTATTTCGTCGACGACCCATATATCGATGCGGTGGTTCAGCGCGGGCCGGAAAAGCGCGATGTCGATGTGGTCATTATCGGCGGCGGCTTTGGCGGTATGCTGGCGGCTGTGCGATTGCTCGAACAGGGCATTGATGATTTTGTGATAATCGAAAAAGGCGGCGACTTTGGCGGCACTTGGTATTGGAACCGCTATCCCGGCGCATCTTGCGATATTGAGTCCTATATTTATTTTCCGCTGCTTGAAGAAACCGGATTTGTGCCGCAGCAAAAATATACCAATGCGGCCGAAACGCTGTCTTATTGCCGCACCATTGCTGAGAAATATGGGCTGGCGGACAAGGCCTTATTTCAAACCGAAGTGAGCGCGACGCAATGGCAAGAGGCGAATCATCGCTGGTTGGTGGAAACCGCGATGGGCGACGCACTGGCGGCGCGCTTTGTGGTGCATGCCAATGGCCCGCTCAACCGACCGAAATTGCCTGCGATTGACGGCATTGGTGATTTTAAGGGGCACACATTCCATACCAGCCGTTGGGATTATGATTATACCGGCGGCTCGTCTGACGGTAATTTGAACGGCCTTGCCGACAAAAAAATCGCCGTTATCGGCACGGGCGCGACGGCCATTCAATGCGTGCCGCATCTGGGCGCATCGGCCGAGCAGCTTTATGTGTTTCAGCGCACCCCGTCCTCGGTGGAAGTGCGCAATAATGGCAATACTGATGCCGATTGGCTACAAAGCCAAAACGCCGGTTGGCACGATGAACGCCGCCGCAATTTCGAAACCTTGCTGGCCGGAAAGCCGGTAAAGCAAGATTTGGTTGCTGATGGTTGGACTGATGCTTTCAAATTGTTGGTCGGCGGTTTGCGCGATAAAGCGCCGTCAAAAGGCCGCGTCGCGCTGTGGGTGTTGGGCGGGCTTTTCACCCCCGCCATGTATAAAAGTGGCTTGAAGGAATATCTTACCGACAAGGCGATGCGCTTCATGAACTTGCAGGAAGAAATGGAAATTTCTGATTTCTTCAAAATGGAGGGCATTCGCAATCGGGTTGATAATGTAGTCGAGGATATGGCAACCGCCGAGGCCTTGAAGCCATATTATCGGCTGTTTTGTAAGCGCCCCTGCTTCCATGATGATTATCTCGCCACGTTTAATCGCCCTAATGTGACATTGGTCGATACCGATGGACGCGGCGTGTCGCGTATCACCGAAAATGCCGTGATGTTTGACGGCGTTGCCTATGAGGTTGACTGCATTATTTTTGCCACCGGATTTGAGGTCGGCACCGATTATGCGCGTCGGGCGGGCTATCAAGTTAATGGTGTTGACGGTTTGGCAATCTCCGATAAATGGGCCAATGGCATGGCTAGTTTTCATGGCATGCATGTGCGCGGTTTTCCTAACGCGTTCTTCTTTGGCCCCAATCAGAGCGGCTTTTCCGCCAATTTCACTTATGCGCTGGACGAGCAAAGCCGTCATGTAGCCTATATTGTGTCGGCGTTGAAAGCGCGCGGTAAAAACCGCAGCGAAGCGGCAGCCAATGCGGAAGCGCGCTGGGTAGCTGAAATTATAGATAAGGCGCGCGAAACGGAAGCGTTTCAGGCCGCCTGCACGCCCGGCTATTATAATAATGAAGGCCATTTGACCCGACGACGCCAAGACCAGCCCTATAGCGAAGGTCCGGTCGCGTTTTTTGATCTGTTGGATAAATGGCGCAGCCGCGATCGGCTTGAAGGGCTGGATATATCCTAATCGCCTCTTGCCCCATAGGGCTTGCCTTGCTTAGACTACGCGCAATAGAGGGGCTATTATGACAATCATCAAAAATCTGGCTTTGCCGCTGACCATTGTCTCGATACTGGCTTTTGGCTGGCTATTGGACAGGTCAATCAGCGAAAAAGAGGCCGTTGGCCTGCCGATAAATGTGTCGCCCTGGGACGGTCTGACGGCGCAAGAATACACCAAAGCCAGCGGCTTGCTGCGCGCCGTGCATGGCGAGACGGTTTTGTTTACCCGCATCAGCCTGCGCCAGCCTGATAAAGCTCAGGCGCTGAGCTGGCAGCCCGGCGATGACGTGCAGCGCGATGCCGAAGTCACCTTTTTGGTCGACGGGCAGGCGCGTTTGGCGCGGCTCGATTTGACCGCCGGTCGCATTATTTCTGATGCACCGATGCGCGGCGGCCAGCCGATGTTTTCAGGCAGCGGCGAACTGACACCGATCGTGTTGGAGGTTTCCCAGCATCCCGACATTGTCGCGGCGTTAAGCGCGCGCGGGCTTGAGGAAGGCAAAGGCCTTTGCGTGCCGCGCACTATTGGTCGGTTTTTTGCCGATAAGGTCGACCCGGCTAACGACCGTATAATGCGGCTTGATTGTTTCAATATTGCCGGTGATGGCGCGTTTGGCGTTTTGCCCAGCACTAATATTTATGCCCGCCCGGTGGAAGGTCTGGCGATTTTATATAATGCGACGCAAAACAAGATTGTCGAGATAACCGATACCCGCGCTGATAATCCGCCGCCACATGATTTGCCAACCGGTGAGTTTAATAATGGCACGCGCAAGGTTAAGCGGGTTGTGTCATCGCGCCCCGATGGTGCCAATTACGCGATAAAAGGCAGCCGCATTGACTGGTTGGGCTGGCAGTTCCACTTACGCTTTGACCCACGGCAAGGCACAATATTGAACCGCGTCGGCCACCAAACGCCGGACGGTCTGCGCTCAGTGGCTTATGAGATTGCCATGTCGGAAATGTTTGTGCCGTATCATGATAATGATCCGAACTGGTTTTATCGCGCCTATTTCGATATGGGCGAATATGGCTTCGGCAATTTGGCAACCGAATTGCAACAAGCCGATTGCCCGTCGCATGCCTATTTCATGAATGTCGATTTGCACTTGCCTAATGGGTCGCCGACACAAGCGGCCAATCGGGTTTGTATTTTTGAGCATGATCCGGGCCATCCGGTATGGCGGCACCATGAGCCTGTCTTAGACGGTGTGCCGGGGCTTGAAACCCATCAATCGCGCCGCAATGTCGAGCTGGTGGTACGCATGGTGGCGACCATTGGTAATTATGATTATTACCAAGACTACGTGTTCGGTCTGGACGGGCGATTGCGTATTCGACTTGTTTCAACCGGCCTTGATGCGACGAAAGCGGTGTTGTCGGCTGATTTGTCTGACCCGCGCGCGGCACGAGAAACCCAAACCGGCGCGATAATTGCGCCGCATCGTTTGGCGGTTAATCATGACCACTATTTCTCCTATCGCATCGATATGGATATTGACGGGCAAAATAATAATTTTGAACGCCATATGTTGCGCGCTGCCAAAACCCCTGAGGGCGCGCCGCGCAGTGGCATCTGGCAGGTTTTCCGGCAAAAAATGAAAACCGAAAAGCAAGCGCAGACCGATATGCGCGCTGATAGGCCGGCGCTGCTGGTGTTTGCCAATCCGGCGCGGCAAAACAAGATGGGTTATGACAGCGCCTATCAAATCTTGATGCCGAACGTGAAGCCGCTGGTCTCGCCTGTTGATGAGGTTTTCAAGCGCGCCTATTTCGTGCAGAAAAACCTTTGGGTGACGCGCTTCAAGCGCGATGAGATTTTTGCCGCCGGTATGCCGGTCAACCAATCGGTTCCGTGGCTCGGCATGCCTGAATATATTGCTGATGATGAAAATAT
>JAKMCZ010000145.1 GCA_022428185.1 Alphaproteobacteria bacterium
GAGGTGCCGAGCCAAGACGGGTTGACCCCGGCGCAACAACTCGGCGCAATTTTGGCACGCGCCGACACGTTGATGGCGCGGCAACAAACGGTCTGGGTCGATGTGCTGAAAGATTTGCGTAAGCAAAAAATATTTGTCCGCGAGGCCGACGAACTGACACCTGCGCAGTTGGACTGGCTGGAAGATTATTTTCTCGACCAAGTGCTGCCGGTGCTGACGCCCCTGGCGATTGATCCGGCGCATCCATTCCCCTTCATTCCCAATTTGGGGTTAGCTTTGGCGCTGCAATTGGCGCGCCGCGAAGATGGCAATCGCATGAATGCCTTGCTGTTGATACCGCAGCAAATTGACCGCTTTATTATATTGCCGAACGAAGCAGGCGAGGAGGGCTTGAACTTCGTCAAACTTGAGACGCTGATATCGGCTTTTGTCGAGCGCACTTTCCCGGGTTATGAGTTGAAGGGGAGCGGCATGTTTCGGGTTATTCGAGACAGCGATATTGAAGTCGAAGAAGAAGCCGAAGACTTGGTGCAGTTTTTTGAGAGTGCGCTGAAACGTCGTCGTCGCGGCTCGGTTATTCGTCTGAAGCTTGATACCAATATGCCCGAAAGCCTGAAAAAATTAGTGCGCAAGGAATTGCAAATGGACGAGCGCGGCGTGATTGCCGTGGACGGGCTGGTTGGCTTGTCGCAAACCGCTGAGGTGTATGTGCCGGGCAGTGCTGATTTGAAATTCACCCCTTTCACAGCGCGCTTTCCTGAGCGCATTCGAGAACATGGCGGCAATTGTTTTTCGGCGATAGGTGAGAAAGATATTCTGGTTCATCACCCTTATGAAAGCTTTGACGTCGTGGTGCAGTTTTTACGCCAAGCTGCGGCTGACCCGAATGTGGTGGCAATTAAGCAAACGCTTTATCGAACCACCGATGACAGCCCGATTGTGCAAGCGCTGATTGAGGCGGCTGAAGCAGGTAAATCGGTGACCGCGCTGGTCGAGTTGAAAGCGCGGTTTGATGAGGCTGCCAATATTCGCTTGGCGCGCAGCATGGAGCGCGCCGGTGTGCAAGTGGTGTTCGGTTTCATGCAGTTAAAAACCCACGCTAAAGTCAGTCTGGTTGTCCGCCGAGAAAACGAAGGCTTGCGCACTTATGTGCATTTGGGCACGGGCAACTACCACCCGCAAAATGCGAAAATTTATACCGACTTGTCGCTGTTTACCTGCAACGCCGACATCGCGGCTGATGCCGCGCAAGTGTTCAATTTTTTCACCGGTTATGCGCAGCCGGAGAATTTGAAAAAGCTGGCTATGTCGCCGTATAATTTACGCGACACGCTGATGGAAAATATTGCCAATGAAGTGGCCTTTGCCAAAGCGGGAAAACCGGCTGCGATTTGGGGCAAAATGAATTCACTGGTTGACCCGTTTGTCATCGACACTCTTTACGCGGCGTCGCAAGCCGGTGTTCAAATAGATTTAGTGGTGCGCGGCATTTGCTGTTTGCGCGCCGGTATTGATGGCTTGTCGGAAAACATTCGGGTGAAAAGCATTGTCGGGCGGTTTCTCGAACATTCCCGCATTGTTTGTTTCGGCAATGGCGCAGGCCTGCCGTCGGCGGACGCGAAAGTCTTTATTTCATCGGCTGACTGGATGCCGCGTAATCTCAATCGTCGGGTTGAAATTCTAACGCCGATATTGAACAGCACGGTGCACGAGCAAGTGCTGGAGCAGATTATGATGACCAATTTACAAGATAATGAGCAAAGTTGGCGCATGCAGCCGGACGGCAATTATCTGCGCGTCAAAACGAAAAAATCCGACACGCCGGTCAATGCGCATGGTTATTTCATGACCAACCCGAGCCTGTCAGGGCGCGGCAAATCCTTGCAAGAAGGCGAATGAGCGGGCAGTCTGACATCATGCAGGAGATAACCACCGAGCAGTTTGCGGCGGCGCTTGATAAGATGGGGCGCGTGCCGCCCGATGCCCCTCAAGGGGTGCTGGATATCGGTTCTAATTCGGTGCGCCTTGTCGGTTTTAGCGGCTCGGCGCGCACGCCACTGCCGATTTATAATGAGCGCGCATTTGTCCGGCTCGGCGAGTCAGTGTCGGCAACAGGAAAAATTGAGGGTACTTATTACACGCTGGCGCTTGAAACATTTCGTCGGTTCCGAAAAATCGCTGACCAGCTTGGGATTGAAAATCTTGCCGCCTTTGCAACGGCGGCGGTGCGTGAGGCCGATAACCGTGATGCGTTTTTGGCTGATGCGGAAGCCACGCTCGGCCATGAAATTCGGGTTTTGAGCGAAGAAGAAGAAGCCCGCCTGTCTGCCGATGGCGTGATGCTGGGCATTCCGGGTGCTGACGGCATTGTCGCTGATTTAGGCGGCGGTAGCCTTGAGTTGGCCTATGTGTCGGGCAATCAAACCCATCATTGGGCCAGCTTGCCATTAGGTGTGTTGACTTTGCGACAGGCCAGCAATGGCAAACTGAAGAAAATGGACAATATAATTCATCAAGCGCTGGCTGATTTGGCGTGGTTGAAACAGTGCAGCGATAAACCGATTTATATTGTCGGCGGCACATGGCGCGCGCTTGCCAAGCTGCATATGGAATATTCCGGCTATGAGCTGGAAGTGCTGCATCAGTATGATGTGCGGCCGAAAGAGCTTGATGCATTTTTTAAATTCATGGCTGAAGACGGGCAAAAAGCCGAGCGTTTGATGTCGCATGCATCGTCAAATCGTCGCGAGGATTTACCTGCCGCATCGTTGATGTTGCAAAACCTCATCGACTTTGTGCACCCCTCGCGCATTGTCGTTTCAGCTAATGCGGTGCGCGAAGGTGTGCTGTATCAGGAATTGAAAAGTAAATATCGCGCCCTCGACCCGCTATTAATGGCGTGCGAAGAAATGGCGGCGCGCATGTGCAAGGCCGAGCCTTATAGCCATGAATTGGCAATGTGGACGGCGGACATTTATCGTCTCGCCGAGCCGGAGAATTATAGCCGCGCACAAATCAACCGCCTGCGACAAGCCGGTTGTTTGATTGCCGATTTGGCTTGGGCCAGCCATCCGAGTTTTCGGGCGGCAGCAGTCAGCAATACGGTGTTGACCGCGCCGTTTACCGGCATCACCCATTCTGAGCGCGTGTTTTTGGCGCGTGCGTTGTCTTATCGTCATGAATTGCATAGCGATGAGGCCAATTTGGGTCGTTTGAACCTGTCAGCAACCGATGATCGACTGGCCCGCGCTTTAGGATTAGCCCAGCGGCTTGCCCATTCGCTATCGGCGTCGCTGCCCGGCGTGTTACCGCAAACCCGACTGAAAGTCGGTGACCAAAAACTAAAACTTATTGTTAGTTCAAAAATGCAGGACTTACTGGCACCGATTATCGACAAGCGTCTGGCTAATTTGGCCGATGCGTTGGCGTTGAAACCGGCGGTAGAACTGCGTGATGATAACGACGTTTAGTCGCGCTCGACCAAAATCACCGCATCATCTTGTGACGCCAGTGCCAGCTTTCCGGCCTTTAGCGCTTCGGCATATTGACCGAATATCTCATGCCGCCAGCCTTTAAGGGCGGCAATGTCAGGCGCGTCATCGCTGGCAATGCGTTCTAAATCGCTGACATTGGCAATCAATTTAGGAGCAACGCCGCTCTCCTCGCTGCGCTGTTTCAGCAAAACTTTCAGCAGGTCAACCAAAGGGCCGATGCCTGCCCGATTGGTTGCCGGTTCAGGCACATCGGGCATTTCTTCTTTGCTCATGGCGCGTCCGCGCGTCACCGCTTCCAGCACCGGGTCAGCATAGCGTGAGCCTTCAAACCCCTTAGGCACGGCGCGCAAACGGGTGAGGCCGCGTTTGTCTTTTGGCCCTTGCAAGGCCAATTCGCGTATCGCGTCATCTTTCAAAATACGATTGCGCGGCACATCGCGGCTTTGTGCTTCCTTTTCGCGCCACGCCGCCACTTCTATCAGCACACCGATAACGTGCGGGCGTTGGTCGCGCATGCGAAGGCGCTTCCAGGCATTTTCCGGATGCTGCGCGTAAATTTCCGGCGTTGATAAAAGCTCCGATTCCTCAACCAACCAATCGCTGCGATCATTCTCGGCCAATTCATTTTCAAGATATTCAAACGCGCCGCGCAAATGGGTGACATCGGCCAGCGCATAGGTCAGTTGATTATCGCTGAGCGGGCGCTGGCTCCAATCGGTAAAGCGGCTGCCCTTGTCGATATTACCGCCGGTGGTTTTGCGAATGAGCGTGTCATAGCCGACCGCGTCGCCAAAGCCGCACACCATTGCCGCAATCTGCGTATCGAATAAGGGGGCGGGAATGGTTTCTGCCAGATGATAGAAAATCTCAACATCTTGGCGGCAGCCATGCATGACTTTCAGCACTTTTTCATTGCGTAAAAGCTCGTAAAACGGTTTCAAATCAATGTCTTCCGCAAGCGGATCAATCATTGCTTCAATGCCGTCAGCAGCGGTTTGAATCAGGCAGAGCTTGGGCCAGAAGGTTTTTTCGCGCAAAAATTCTGTGTCGACGGTGATATATCGGTGTTTTGACAAATCTGCACATAATGAATGCAGTGCGTCATTTGTTGTTATCAATTCCATGCGCGACTTATACGCCAGCCGTTTGGTTTTGTCGCGCGGAAACGTATCTTGACAAATTGGCTGAAGCGTTGTGTTTAGGCGCAGGAAATGCCGCGCCTTTGAGCTAAAAAGGGCGGCCAAAGAGGTTGTTCAAAATGCATGACTATCGCAGTCATAATTGCGGGCAGTTGCGCGCAGAAAATATCGATGAAACCGTCCGGCTGTCAGG